>CALWGP010000151.1 GCA_944380095.1 uncultured Lachnospiraceae bacterium
CAGCTGGGAGGGACAGAACCGAAACGGGTGGAACATGGCTCCCGAGCAGCGCACCGAACCGCAGCGCAGACGGCCCCGGCAGGGGACCGGACCGGCCGGCGGCAAGGCTGCGACAGGTTCCGCCTGTTACAGCGGCAGGGTATGAGCCCTTTGGGGCCGCACCCGCAGAGATATGATCCCCGCGAGGGGCATAGGAACAGAAGTGGTACCACGGGATGATGACCCGTCTTCTTGCAGAGGATAAGTGAGAAGACGGGTTTTGTTTTTCCAGGTAAATTAGGAACGGCAAAAAGAATGGAGGCAGCTATGAGCAAGGGAAAATACTATATTACCACGGCGATCGCCTATACGTCGGGCAAGCCGCATATCGGGAATACCTATGAGGCGGTCCTGGCGGACAGCATCGCCCGGTTTAAACGCAAAGACGGCTACGACGTGTTTTTCCAGACCGGGACGGACGAACACGGACAAAAGATCGAGGAAAAGGCCGGGGCGGCGGGCGTTACCCCCAAGGAGTATGTGGACAAAGTAGCCTCGGAGATCAAACGGATCTGGGATCTGATGAACACTTCCTACGACAAGTTCATCCGTACCACGGATCCGGACCATGAGAGACAGGTGCAGAAGATTTTCAAACGGCTGTATGAGCAGGGGGATATCTACAAGGGGGCCTATGAGGGCATGTACTGCACGCCCTGCGAGTCCTTCTGGACCGAATCCCAGTTAAAAGACGGGAAATGCCCGGACTGCGGCCGGGAATGCAAGCCTGCCAAGGAAGAGGCTTATTTCTTCCGCATGAGCAAATACGCCCAGCGGCTGATTGACCACATCAACAGCCATCCGGAGTTTATCCAGCCCGTTTCCCGCAAAAACGAGATGATGAATAACTTCCTCCTGCCGGGCCTGCAGGATTTGTGCGTGTCCCGCACTTCCTTCAAATGGGGCGTGCCGGTGGATTTCGACGACAAGCATGTGGTGTATGTGTGGCTGGACGCCCTGACCAACTATATCACCGGCATCGGATACGACGCGGACGGCAACAGTTCACAGCAGTATAAGAAGCTCTGGCCCGCGGACCTGCACCTGATCGGCAAGGATATTATCCGCTTCCATACCATCTACTGGCCCATCTTTTTGATGGCCTTAGGCGAGCCGCTGCCCAAGCAGGTATTCGGCCATCCCTGGCTTTTGCAGGGGGACGGCAAGATGAGCAAATCCAAGGGGAATGTGATTTACGCGGACGATTTGGTGGACTTTTTCGGCGTGGACGCGGTGCGTTACTTTGTGTTGCACGAGATGCCTTTTGAAAACGACGGCGTGATCAGCTGGGAACTTTTAGTGGAGCGCTTAAATTCCGACCTGGCCAATACCCTGGGCAACCTGGTGAACCGTACCATTTCCATGAGCAATAAATACTTCGGGGGAGTCGTGTCGGACAAAGGCGTTTCGGAGGCGGTGGACGACGATCTGAAAGCCGTGGCCTGCTCTGCTTACGACCGGGTTGCAGGCAAGATGGAAGGGCTGCGGGTGGCGGACGCCATTACGGAGATTTTCGCCCTGTTCAAGCGCTGCAATAAATACATCGACGAAACCATGCCCTGGGCGCTGGCAAAGGATCCCCAAAAGCAGGACCGCCTGTCCACGGTGCTTTACAACCTGGTAGAAGGGATCCTGATCGGCGCGTCTTTGCTGGAGCCCTATATGCCCGCCACGGCGGAAAAGATCGCGGCCCAGTTAAACGCCCCGCTGCGCAGCTTTGAAGAATGCAGGACGTTCGGCCTGTACCCTGACGGGCAGAAGGTGACCGGTCAGCCGGAAATCCTGTTCGCCCGTCTGGATATGAAGGAAGTGGTGGAAAAGGCGGACGCCATGTTTGCCGCAAGGAAGGCGCAGGAAAAAGCAGAGGCCGGAAAGGACGCTGACAGCGCTAAGGCAGCGGAGGAGTCCGGTGAAGAAGGGATCGATATTAAGGCAAAGCCGGAGATCACTTTTGAAGATTTTGAAAAGCTGCAGTTCCAGGTAGGGGAGATCCTTTCCTGCGAAGAAGTGCCGAAGTCCAAGAAGCTGCTTTGCTCCCAGGTAAAGATCGGCAGCCAGGTAAAACAGATCGTTTCCGGCATCAAACAGCATTACAGCGCGCAGGAAATGGTCGGGAAAAAAGTAATGGTCCTGGTGAATTTAAAGCCGGCGAAGCTGGCAGGGGTGCTTTCGGAAGGCATGCTTTTGTGTGCGGAGGACGCGGACGGAAACCTGGCGCTTCTTGCGCCGGAAAAGGAAATGCCTGCGGGAGCGGAAATTTCTTAATAATGTTGTGATTTTGTGAAAATAATGAGGTTATGAGGGGCCGCAAAAGAGGAAGTGTCTGCCAAAAGGGGCAGAGGCATTCTCTTTCTGCGGCCCTGCCCGCAAAAAGGGCAGGAGGAGGGCAGGGTGAAAAGGGAAGATTTTTATTTCGATTCCAGGGACGGGGAAACCAGGATCCATGCGGTGAAGTGGATTCCAAAGCAAAAGCCGCGCTGTATCCTACAGATCATCCACGGCATGGCGGAATACGTAGCCAGGTACGAGGGACTGGCGGAAACGCTGACCGAGGAAGGTATCCTCGTGACCGGGGAAGACCACTTAGGACACGGACAGAGCGTGAAAACCAAAAGCGGGCAGGCCCATCCTTTGGGGTATTTCTGCGCGCATGACGCGGCTACGGTGGTGGTCCGGGACGCCCACCGCTTAAAGAAAACCGTGCAGGAACAGTATCCCGGCGTCCCCTATCTGATTCTGGGACACAGCATGGGGTCTTTTATCCTGCGCAACTACCTGTGCCGCTACGGCACGGGGATCGACGGCGCAGTGATCATGGGGACGGGGATGCAGCCCAAGATAACGGTGACCGCGGCCAGGGTGCTGGCAAAGCTATCCGGGGTTTTGGGCGGGGAGAAAAAGCCCTGTCCTTTGCTGGACCGGATGGCCTTCGGAAATTATAACCGCAGGATTCAAAACCCGGCGTCCCGGATGGACTGGCTGTCCCGGGATACGCAGCAGGTGCGCCGCTACCTGGAGGATCCCCTCTGCGGGTTTACCTTTACGGCCAACGGCTTTCATACCCTGTTTTCCCTGATCGGCCGCCTGTACGATCCGGCGCTTCTTGAAAAAATGCCAAAAGATCTCCCGGTGCTGTTTCTGGCCGGGGAGGAAGATCCGGTGGGCGATTACGGGAACGCGGTGAGGGCCGTGGCGGACAGTTTCCGGGCACTGGGGATGAAACGGGTGGAGTGCAGGCTCTATCCCGGCATGCGGCATGAACTGGTAAACGAAATCGGAAAGCAGGAAGTGGAAAAGGACCTGCTGGAGTGGATGGAAAAAACCATTGCCATAGGGAGGTAA
>CALWGP010000152.1 GCA_944380095.1 uncultured Lachnospiraceae bacterium
CTGGCCGAACTGGAAGAAGGAAAGATCCTCACCCATGCCCAGTGGAAAACGCTGGTCAGCGACCCGGGCGAAGAGGATGCAAGGCTCCTTGCGCAAAAGGCGTGCCGGCTCCGGGACGAACGCTACGGGAAGACCGTTTTTATCCGGGGACTCATCGAATTTACCAACTACTGCGGCAACGACTGTTACTACTGCGGCATCCGCAAAAGCAACGGATGCGCCAGCCGCTACCGCCTGACAAAGGAGGAAATCCTGGAATGCTGCCGGGAAGGCCATGAACTGGGGTTTCGTACCTTTGTGCTGCAGGGCGGGGAAGATCCCTGGTTTACGGATGAACGGATCGTGGAGCTGGTTTCCGCCATCAAAGGGGAGTTCCCGGACTGCGCGGTGACGCTGTCTATCGGGGAAAAGGAAGAGTCCAGCTACCGGGCTTTCCGGCAGGCGGGAGCGGACCGGTACCTGCTTCGGCATGAAACGGCGGACCCGGCCCATTACCGGATGCTGCATCCGGAGCAACTGTCCTTAAGGCATCGGATGGACTGCCTTAGGACATTAAAAAGGCTGGGATTCCAGACCGGCGCCGGTTTTATGGTGGGTTCCCCGGGGCAGACGGCGGATACCCTGGCGGCGGACATGGCTTTTTTGCAAGAGCTTCAGCCGGAAATGGTGGGCATCGGCCCCTTTTTGCCCCACCGCGATACGCCTTTTCGGGACAGGCAGGCGGGAAGCGTTTCGCTGACCCTGTATCTGCTCAGCCTGGTGCGGATCCTTTTGCCCGACGTTTTGCTTCCGGCCACCACGGCTTTGGGCACGGCTGCGGCAGACGGAAGGGAGGCCGGGATCCTGGCCGGGGCCAATGTGGTAATGCCCAACCTGTCCCCTGCAGGCGTACGGGGAAAATATCTGCTTTACGACAACAAAATCTGCACGGGAAACGAAGCCGCCGAAAATCTGGCCGCCCTGCGCCGCTGTATGGCAGCCATAGGCTATGAGGTGGCGGTTGACCGCGGAGATTACAGGTCTTTTCAGCAGGGCCTGTAAAACCATCAAAAAAGGGCACAGGGCCCAAACCCGAAGGAAAAGAAAAAACTGACCCCAAGGGAGAAAGGAAAACGAAATGAAATACGCTTACAATCCGAAATCCAAATGCGCGGATGAATTCATCAACCATGAGGAGATCATGGAAACCTTGGACTATGCGCAAAAGAACAGACACAACCGGGAGCTCATCGACGAAATCCTGAACAAAGCCCGGGAACGTAAGGGCTTAAGCCACCGGGATGCGGCGGTTTTGCTGGACTGTGACCTGGAGGATAAAAACCAGGAGATTTTCGCCCTGGCCGAGCAGATCAAAAAGGATTTTTACGGGAACCGGATCGTAATGTTCGCGCCCCTGTATCTGTCCAACTACTGCGTCAACGGCTGCGTATACTGTCCCTATCATGCGAAAAACCGCCATATTCCCAGAAAGAAGCTGACCCAGGAAGAAATCCGGCAGGAAGTCATCGCCCTGCAGGACATGGGGCACAAGCGCCTGGCGCTGGAAACCGGCGAAGATCCGGTAAACAACCCCATCGAATATGTGCTGGAAAGCATTAAAACCATTTACGGCATCAAACATAAAAACGGGGCCATCCGGCGGGTGAACGTCAATATTGCCGCCACCACGGTGGAAAATTACCGCAAACTTAAGGAAGCAGGCATCGGCACATACATCCTTTTCCAGGAAACTTACCATAAGGAAAGCTATTTAAAACTCCATCCCACGGGGCCCAAGCACGATTACAACTATCATACGGAAGCCATGGACCGGGCCATGGAAGGCGGGATCGACGACGTGGGCTGCGGCGTTCTTTTCGGTCTGGAGCTGTACCGCTATGAGTTTGCAGGGCTTTTGATGCACGCGGAACATCTGGAAGCGGTTTACGGCGTGGGCCCCCACACCATCAGCGTACCCAGGATCCGCCGGGCGGACGATATCGACCCCGAAGTATTCGACAACGGCATCGACGACGATACCTTCGCCAAAATCGTGGCCTGTATCCGGATTGCCGTGCCCTATACGGGCATGATCCTTTCCACCCGGGAAAGCCAGAAGTGCAGGGAACGGGTGCTGCATCTGGGCATTTCCCAGATTTCCGGCGGTTCCCGGACCAGCGTGGGCGGTTATGTGCAAGAGGAGCCGGAGGATGAGAAGTCCGAGCAGTTTGAAGTCAGCGACCGCCGTACCCTGGACGAAGTGGTGAACTGGCTGATGGGAATGGACTATATTCCCAGCTTCTGTACGGCCTGCTACCGGGAAGGCCGCACCGGGGACCGGTTCATGTCCCTGTGCAAATCGGGCCAGATCCAGAACTGCTGCCTGCCAAACGCCCTGATGACCCTGAAAGAATACCTGATGGACTATGCTTCTGAGGACACGAAGAAAAAGGGACTTAAGCTGATTGAGAAGGAACTTCAGAATATTCCGAAGGAAGAGGTGCGCCGGATCGTTGCCCACCATCTGGAAGAGATCGAAAAAGGCAACCGGGATTTCAGATTTTAAGAGGATAAACAGCTATGGGACTGAATGAAACGCCTTCTGCCCAGCGGGTGCATATCGGGTTTTTCGGCAAAAAAAACGCGGGAAAATCCAGCGTGATGAACGCGGTGACCAATCAGGACCTTTCCGTGGTTTCCCCCATCGGGGGAACCACCACGGATCCGGTACAGAAAGCCATGGAACTTCTGCCCATCGGCCCGGTGGTGATGCTGGATACGCCCGGACTGGACGATACGGGGCAGCTGGGCAGCCTGCGGGTGAAAAAAAGCCTGCAGACGTTAAACAAAACCGACGCAGCCGTGGTGGTGATCGACGGGACAAAGGGCTTGGGCGCAGAAGATACGCTGCTCATCGAGCGGATCAAAAAAAAGAATATCCCCTTTTTACTTGCGTTTAATAAGGCGGACCTGGTGCCAAAAGAGCGCCGGACGACGGTGACGGAAGATGCGCCGGTCCTCTGGATCAGCGCCAGGACCGGGGAGGGGATCGAAAGTCTCAAGGAAACGCTGGGCCGGATTGCTGTTTTAGGACAGGAAGAAAAACCGCTGGTCCGCGACCTGATCCGGCCGGGGGATTCGGTGGTGCTGGTAATTCCCATCGATTCCTCCGCGCCGAAAGGACGGCTGATCCTGCCCCAGCAGCAGACCATCCGGGACATCCTGGACGGGGACGGGATCGTGACTGCGGTGAAAGAAACGGGACTGGCCCGGGCCCTGGAAGAAATGAAACAAAAGCCTGCCCTGGTGATCACGGACAGCCAGGCCTTTGGCACCGTGGCGGCCCAGACGCCGG
>CALWGP010000153.1 GCA_944380095.1 uncultured Lachnospiraceae bacterium
AAAAACCCCTTCAACGATATCCGCTACCTGCTCAACCGGGACGTGCTTTTTGAGGATATCCCCTATCTGCTGGCCATGACGGCGGCGGGATACGACGAAGGCACTTCCTACAACTGGTGGGAGGACAAGACCTTTTCCAAAGAAGAAGCGCTGAAGCATTACGAACGCCCGGCCGCGGCCGAAAGCCCCTTTCCCCGCCAGGAATGGCAGCCCCGGGTGGACGGCAATCTGGATTTGCTGGAAGAGATGGTAAACTCCCATCCAAAGACGCAGTTCTATTTTTTCCTGCCGCCCTATTCCATGCTCTGGTGGGACAATATTTCCGAAAGCGGGCAGCTGGAAGAATATCTGTATGCCAGACAGGCGGCCATGGAGCGTTTGTGCGGCTTTGAAAACGTAAAGCTGTTCGATTTCCAGGGAGAAGAAACCGTCATCCTGGATCTGGACCACTACATGGACCCCATCCATTTTTCGGCGGACGTGAATCACTGGATGGTGCTGGAGGCCGGGGCCCAAAATCCGGACTATCTGGTGACGGAAGAAAACCGGGAAGAAAAGCTGGCCCATATGGAAACGCTGGCCCGGGAGACGATCCCGGGGCGGATGGAGGAACTGCTTGAAAAAGAAAGCCGGGCGGACGAGGCGGCAGCCGGAGGGGAGGCGGGCGCATGACGGCGCAGGAAGTCCTACGGTTCCAGCTGGCCCGGGAAAAGATCGTGGGAAAAGCCCGGGAGAAAAACGGCATCGGCACCCTGTCGGAAAAGACGGTGCACGCGGTGCTGAAAGCGTATTATGCGCCGGACGTATCCGCCCAGGAGGTGCCGGTGGCCGGGTGTGTGGCCGACATCTGCACCGGGACGGAAATCGTGGAAATCCAGACCCGGGGATTTTACCGGCTGCGTCCGAAGCTGGAACGTTTTCTCCCCTTATGCCCCGTTACCGTAGTGTACCCCATTCCGCTGCAAAAGACCGTGTACTGGGTGGATCCAAAAACCGGGGAAATTTCCGGGGGACGCAAGTCCCCCCAGAAGGGAAGCCCCTATCTGGCTTTCCGGGAGCTGTACCGGATCAAGCCTTTTTTGACGGATCCCAATCTGCGGATCCGCCTGGTCTTTTTGAACATGGAGGAGTATAAGCTGTTAAACGGCTGGAGCCGGGACAAAAAGCGGGGATCCAGCCGCTACGACCGGATCCCTGTTTCGCTGGAATCGGAGATGGAGTTTTCCTGCCCGCAGGACTATGCGCAGCTGATCCCCCGTGAGCTAAAAGAGCCTTTTACCGCAGCGCAGTTTGCAAAGGCCGTCCGGATCCGCCGGGAACTGGCGGGAACTGTCCTGAATGTGCTGGCTTTTCTGGACGCGGCAGAGGTGGTGGGGAAAGAGGGCAGGGCCTATCTGTACCGGGCGAAAGGATGAGCGTTTTCGTCCGGCCGGAAACTTTTCTGGAAGGCGATGCGCTCCGTCCCGTCTTCCACCCGGATCCGGCCGCATCTGGAAAACCCGTTCTTTTTGAAAACCCGCTGCATGGGAAGGTTCTTCTCATGGGTGTCCCCCCGCAGGCCCGCCCCCGCGCGGCGGCATTGCTCATAGCACCAGCTGACGCAAAAGGAGCCTGCGCCCGGAAAGCGGCCGGAGGAAGCGATCCGGTGGATGGTGCCGTAGGGACGGCGGTCCGGCCAGTCCCCGTCTTCGATGACGGCGTAATTGGGCTCTTCGCCGATAAAAAACATAAAAGCGGCGGCGGTTTCGCCGTCGTTTTCGCATAAATACAGCCGATGGTTTTGAATGTCTTTCGAAAGGATTTCTTCGGTGGGATATCGGTCGCCCCACTGGTCGGGGTTGCCGTTTGCGGCCATGAAAGCCCTGGCCCGTTGGTAGAGGGGCAGCAGGGAAGGGAGATCTTTTGGGAAAGCGTGTCGGATGGCAAACATGGGCGTGGTTCCTTTCTGCATTGTTTTTGGCGTTTATGAAAACTATAGCACAGACCGCAGAAAAGAAAAAGCGCCGGTTTTTTGGCAAACGAAATGGAGATTAAGATGAAACGAACAAATCAGATGTCGGAGTCCCTCCGGCTGGGAATGCTTCTGGCGGTATCGGGCGGATTTATGGATGCCTATTCCTATCTGCTGCGCGACCATGTTTTTGCCAACGCCCAGACGGGGAACATCCTGCTTTTCGGGGTACACCTGTCGGAGGGAAATTTCGGGGCGGCGGCCCGGTATTTTTTGCCGGTGTTTGCTTTCGCTGCGGGAATCGCCCTGGCGGAGCTGGTCCGTCTGAAAAAAAGCGCTGCGGGGCACATGGCTGCGCTGCTGCACTGGAGGCAGAGGGCGGTGCTCGTCGAGGCCCTGATTCTGGCGGGGGTGGCGTTTTTTCCCCTGACCATGAACCCGCTGGCCAATGCCCTGACTTCCTTCGCCTGCGGGATCCAGGTGGAGAGTTTCCGGAAAATCCGGGGGAACGGGATCGCCACCACCATGTGTATCGGCAACCTGCGCAGCGGCACCCAGAGCCTGTGCCAGTTCCTGGACGGGAAAGATCCGGAGAGGCTGCGGGACGCCTTTTTGTATTACGGGATCATCCTGTGCTTTGTGGCAGGGGCCGTGCTGGGGAATTTCCTGATCCGCATTCTGGGGGAAAAGGCGATTTTATGCTGCTCCGCCTTTTTGCTGTTCGTCTTTTTGCTCATGTTTTTCCCGGAAAAAGAAGGAAAAGCAAAAAGCGCATAAGCGGCGGGAACGTCTGCCCGGCGTCTTGCGGCAGCGTCCCTTTTTGGCTATAATAAGGGGGAATTTGCGAAAACCAGCGGGATGATCCATGGGGAGGATGAGGGAATGTTTGGAAGGAAGCGGGAAAAACAGGCAGCCGGTTTCGACCGGGAAAGGGAAATCCCGGTGATCAGAAGCAGCATCTGCACCGGGGAACAGGTGGCCGGATTCAAAGACAAAAGCACGGGGCATTTCCGGGAAGTGATGTGTTTAAGGTCGGACCGGGACCGGGAAGATTTCCTGAAAACTTACGGGATCCGGGCGGAGGAGATTCGCCGGGAATGGTGAAAGCCTTTCCGGAAAAACTTAGCGAAATCGGAGGAAAGATGGAAAAAGTTAAGCTCATATACGGGACGACCAACGCCGGGAAAGTGGAACTGATGCGCAGGTACCTGCGCAGGCTTAAGGGCGTGGAGATCGTGGGGCTTGGGGAATTGCCGCAGACCGTTTTGGAGCCGGAAGAGGACGGCGCAGACCCCATGG
>CALWGP010000154.1 GCA_944380095.1 uncultured Lachnospiraceae bacterium
TCCTCTTCGCCCGGGTCGCTGACCAGCGTTTTCCACTGGGCATGGGTGAGGATCTTTCCTTCTTCCAGTTCGGCCAGACAGGCTTGCTTTTCCCGGTTCATCCTTCCTGCCCTCCCTGCGCCGGTCCATTCCCTTCGGGCTGCTGCGGCCCGCACGCGCCCCGGGCGGTTTTGGAATAAATGGCCCTGGCGCTGACGCCGGGCAGCCGCCCCAGTTTCCCGGATAGGGCGCTGATGGCATCCATGGGCGCGTCCAGCACCACGCTGATGATATTTACCTGTTTTTTTTCATAGGGAAGCCCCATTCGCCCGATTACCCAGCTCCCGTACTGGTGCAGCAGCGCGTTGACTTTTTCCGCCTGCCGCCGGTCTTCAATAATTATGCCGATTACGGCGATTCTGGTTTCCGTTTCCGTCAGTGCCGTTCCCTCCTTTTTTCTTTTTTGCCGGGTATGCCCCGGCAGTTTCTTCCGGTCCGGCGTAAAAATTTTTGTAGCAACATATCGTACAAAAAACGCCCGGAACGGATTCGAAGCAGGATCCTCCCGGGCGTATGGGTACGCAAAATAAGCCTTCTTCAGGCCTTCTCTTCCCTCGGGAAAACCCCTTTCGGTCAGCGCGCCTTTATCCCCCCTGGAATCCTCTTCGGGTTCCCTTGACAAAAGCGCGGGATATTTTCTCACTTTCCGGCAAAGGAATCCCTCTTTTGAGGATTCGTTCACCGTTCAGATCCGTATTTCAGTTTACCTTATGGGACGGGATTTCGTCAAGGAGAATTGCAGGCCTTGGGAAAAATCTAAATGAATGAAAAATTCTGCAGTATTCCCCACGCCCTTCCTTTAAAATCACGCCGATTTCTTTTTCCGTCGCCCCCTCCGGAATGGTCACGTCCATCGTTATCCCCACAAATCCGCTGTTTGCGATTACCTGATTGAAAATGGATTCCACTGTTTCCAACGTAAGGCTGTCATCGGATAAACCATATTCCTCCGCGACATCTTCTTCCAGCAGCACTGTAAGATAGTATTCTCCATCCTGACTCCTCTTCCTTCCCCTCACTTCTCCAAAGCAGCGCTGCAGCACCTCCGATTCCCAATAAAATTCCGGTCAGACGTTTCTACCGCATCACCAGTTTCATCAGCATATACTTCCCTTTTCCCATGGGCTGATAGCGCAGCGGCACGTCCGGATGGAGCCCTCTTTTGAGCACGCCCTTTTCGTGGCTGAAGGTTTCGAAGCTCTTCTTCCCGTGATAGGAACCCATACCGCTGTCTCCCACGCCGCCGAAGGGCAGGCCGGCAGAAGCCAGGTGCAGGATCGTATCGTTGACGCAGCCTCCGCCGCTTTGGACATAGCGGACAAAGTCCCGTTCCACCGCCGGATCCCGGGTGAATAGATAGCAGGCCAGCGGGTGGGGCCGGGCGGCGATGCGCCTGCGGGCTTCCGCCATATTCTCCACGGAGAGGACGGGTAAAATGGGGCCGAAAATTTCTTCCCGCATCACCGGATCTTCCCAGTTCACGTCCGTCAGCACCGTAGGGCCGATCTGCAGGGTTTCCTCCCGGACTTCCCCGCCGAAAACAGCTTTTTTGGGATCCATCAGCTCGCAAAGCCGGTCAAAATGTTTCCGGTTGATGATCTTTCCCCATGCGGGATTGTCTAACGGAGATTTTCCGTACATTTTCTCCGTCCAGAACCGGAGGGCGCACAGAAATTCTTCCTTTACCTCCTCCTCGATGAGCACGTAATCCGGGGCCACGCAGGTCTGGCCGCAGTTGAGCCATTTGCCGAAGGCGATCCGCTTCGCCGCCAGGGAAATATCCGCTGACCGATCCACCACACAGGGGCTTTTCCCGCCCAGTTCCAGCGTTACCGGCGTCAGGAATTTCGCAGCCTTTTCCATGACAAGCTTCCCCACGGAAACGCTGCCGGTAAAGAAAATGAAATCGAATTTTTCTTCCAGCAGCCATCCGTTTTCCTGCCGTCCGCCCTGCACCGCAGCCACATATTTTTTCGGGAAGCATTCTTCCAGCAGTTTTTTGATCACCGCAGAAGTATGGGACGAATAGGCGGAGGGCTTGACGATGCAGCAGTTCCCCGCCGCCAGGGCGCCGGCCAGAGGCTGTATGGTGAGCAGGAACGGATAGTTCCAGGGCGCCATAATCAGCACCGTCCCGTAAGGCTGGGGCACCACATAGCTTTTTGCGGGAAAGCAGGCCAATCCGGATGGCATCCTCCTTGGCCTTCCCCACTTTTCCAGATGGCGGAGCTGTTCCCCGATTTCCCGCAGGGCCATTCCCACCTCGCAAAGATAACTCTCTCCTTCGCTTTTGCCCAGATCCGCCTGAAGGGCCTGACAGATTTCCGCTTCATGCTCCGAAATCCCCCTTCGCAGCCTGCGCAGCGCTTCTTTACGAAAGCCAAACGAAAATGTCTTTCCCTGCGCAAAAAAGTCCCTTTGCCTTTGGATCAGTGCATGGATTTGTTTTTCCCGCATGTGTTTCCTTCCTCCCGTCCAATCTCAAATTTCTTCCGCATCCTAGCGCTGCACCCTTCCGGATCCGTCTCCTCCCGCCAGGGCAGCCACCTCCGCTGCGGAAACCTGATTGAAGTCCCCTTCCACGGAATGCTTCAGGCAGCTGGCCGCAGCAGCGAACTCCAGGGATTCTTTCGGACCCATTCCTTCCAGAATCCCGTAAATCAGCCCGGCTCCAAAGGAATCCCCTCCGCCGACCCGATCCACGATCCGCACGGGATAAGTCTTTGAAAACCAGCATTCCTTCCCGTCATACAGCATTCCGGCCCATTCGTTGTCGCTGGCGGAAAGGGAGGTGCGCAGGGTGACGGCCACTTTTTGAAACCCGAAGCGCTCTGCCAGTTGCGCGGCTACTTCCCGGTAGCCTTCCCGGTTCAGCTTTCCGCCGGTCACGTCCGTGTCCGCCGCGCGGATGCCGAACACGTCCGCAGCGTCCTCTTCGTTGGCGATGCACACGTCCACATATTCGCACAGCCGGGCCATCACGCGCCCCGCTTCTTCTTTGCTCCACAGCTTTTTCCGGTA
>CALWGP010000155.1 GCA_944380095.1 uncultured Lachnospiraceae bacterium
CTCGCCGCAACGTGTTATATCTTATCATGCGGTTCGCTCCCTGTCAAGGACTTTTTTCATTTTTTTGAACTTCTTTTCGAAAGTCCGCCGCGCTTTTCAGTGCCGCGACGGTTTCTTATCTTATCAAAAGCCGTCCGCCTTGTCAAGCACTTTTTTGGATTTTTTCAAATCCGCTCCCCCGCTCCTCGCGGTGGGTTTTTATTATAGCATCTGTAAACAGCCCCTGTCAACAATTATTTTCAAGAATTTTACATTCCCTTTTCCTGTTGAGAGGTAAAAAAAAGAAGCCTGTATGCAGGATTCTTTTTTCGTTGACAGAGCTAACGGAGAAAGAGGGATTTGAACCCTCGCGCCGCTTTAACACGACCTACACCCTTAGCAGGGGCGCCTCTTCAGCCTCTTGAGTATTTCTCCGGATTCTGAACGAAGCCTCTGCCAACTATCAATTGTACGCCGTTTACCGGACGCAGTAGTTATTATACCCGTTCCTTTCCCCTGTGTCAACAGCTTTTTGGGATTTTATCCCCTTTTGGGAGGGATTATTCCATACTTTCAGCGCTATGGGCTAAAATGGCTTCTTCAATCCTGCGTTTCACTTCCGCTGCGATCTCCACTGTCTTCCAGTCCTTATATTCTTCGTAAGGGATCGGATCCAGATAAATCACATTGACCGTCACTTTTTCGATGGTATTTCTGTCAAAAGGAATGAACGCGTTCATCAGGGCCACCGGGACGATGGGGCATTTGGCCTTGCAGGCGCTTTTAAAACTGCCGCCCTTAAATTCCTGCGGCCTGTTGCCCTGTTTGCTGCGGCTCCCTTCCGCAAAGATAAGGAAGTTCTTTCCGTTTTTGACGTCCTGGGCAACCTGGTTGATCACCCCCATAGACTGGCGGATGTCCTCCCGGTCAATGGAATAGGCCCCCATGATATGAAAAACCTGTTTGAGCAGGGGAATGTTGGTTACTTCCTTTTTATTTACCACGGCAAAAAAGCGGGGACAGCTTTCGATCATGGCAAGCACATCGAACAGTCCTTGATGGTTGGGATAAAATATGAAGTTTTCTTTTTCCGGAATCTTTTCCAAGCCGTAGCTTTTGATGGTCACGCGGCCGCCCTTATTGGCGCTCCTGGTCACCTTCTTTAGCACGGCCCAGCGCTTTTCTTGGCTGTAGCGTTCCGGATGGGCCGCCATGGCGCAGAGCTGACACCACCAGAAAGGGGCGAAGGGCAGGTTATACAGGATCATTAAAAGGATTCTTTTCATCGGTTTCTACTCTTTTCTGTATTGTTCTATGGCGGTTTCATAAAGGTCTGTCCCGTCGCTGTCCATGCAGACGATTACGGGGAAATTCTTTACGGTCAGCCTGCGGATGGCTTCCGTGCCCAGATCGGCATAGGCAATCACTTCCGATTGAAGGATCGATTTGGACAAGAGGGCGCCCGCGCCTCCTATGGCCGCGAAATAAACCGCGCCGTTTCTTTTCACTGCGTCTTTTACCGCAGCAGACCGCCGGCCTTTTCCAATCATGCCGCGCAGTCCCAAATCCAGCAGCTTCGGTGTATAGCGGTCCATGCGGCTGGCCGTGGTGGGGCCTGCGGATCCGATGCACCTTCCTTCCCGCGCAGGGGAAGGCCCCATATAGTAAATAACGTTTCCTGCCGGGTCAAAAGGCAGCGCTTCCCCCCGGTCCAGCGTTTCCTGCATCCGCTTGTGCGCCGCGTCCCTGGCCGTATAAATGGTTCCCGTCAGATAAACCAGGTCGCCTGCTTTCAGCTGTGCCGCCGCTTCTTTCGTAAAAGGTACTTCTAAGTATCGTTCCATGCTCATTCTCCGTCCGATCCCCCTTTCAGGAAGGGATCTATCTATATATGGAAGAAACCCTTTTCTTCCCGCCGGCAAAATTCCCTCTCAGATCTCCCGGGAAGCATGCCGGTTTACATGGCAGCAAATGTTCACCGCCACCGGCAGGCCCGCAATATGGGTGGGGAAAGTTTCGATGTTCACCGCAAGCGCAGTGCACGTCCCTCCCAGCCCGCCGGGGCCGATCCCCGTCCGGTTGATCCGTTCCAGGAGCTCTTTTTCCATTTCTTTGGCCCAGGAAACCGGGGAATGTTCCCCCACGGGACGCAGCAGGGCCTGCTTGGCCAGCAGGGCGCATTTTTCGAAAGTTCCTCCCACGCCCACGCCCACAACCACAGGCGGGCAGGCATTGGGGCCCGCATCCTTCACCGCAGTCAGCACCGCGTTTTTCACCCCTTCCGCCCCGTCTGCCGGCTTAAGCATGAAAATACGGCTCATGTTCTCACTGCCAAAGCCTTTGGGCGCCACGGTGATCTTCACCCGGTCCCCTTCCACCAGGGTAAAGTGAAGCACTCCCGGCGTATTGTCCCCGGTATTTTCCCGTATCAGGGGATCCCCCACAACGGATTTGCGCAGATAGCCCTGTTCATATCCCTGCCGGATCCCTTCCTCAACCGCCTCCCGCAGGCTGCCGCCCTCAAAGTGCACTTCCTGGCCGATTTCCAGAAAGACTACCGCCATGCCGGTGTCCTGGCAGATGGGGATCCTGTCTTCTCCTGCAATCCTAAGATTTTCTTCCAGCTGCTGCAGGATCTGTTTTCCCAGCGGGGATTTTTCCTCCTGCCGGGCCGATTGCAGCGCGCAGCGCATATCCGGCGAAAGTTCATAGTTTGCCTCCATGCAAAGGCTGCGCACCGCTTTTGTCACTTCTTCTATCGGAATCGTTCTCATAGCCAGCTCCTTAAGCTTTCTGTCTGCCGCCGCCAAAAACGCGCGGTACGGTTTTATTGTACCCTTCCTTCGCCTTAGATTCCACTCTTTTTTTCTGTATTTTCGGGATATGGGGGCAAGGATGGATAAGGCATAAAAAAACAGAGGTTCCGTGGCCTTTGGGCAAGGATGGAGTCTCTGTATTTTCGTGAAATAATGAGTTTTACGAAAGATATTTCGGAAGTAATTTCTGCTG
>CALWGP010000156.1 GCA_944380095.1 uncultured Lachnospiraceae bacterium
CCTGCTCAATCCAGAACAGTGCGTTACGGTGACCCTGAAACCGGGTCAGGTTTTGTCCGCGCCGGACTGGGAGAAAGGAAAGCACGGATCCGGGGAGTCTCCGGAAGCAAACGATGAGGTCATGCTGGCCGACCGGATTTTCCCCAACTACAGGGGCGCTTATATCGACCTGACCAAATATGACAACGTATATGCGGCCAAAATGTCCGCAAATCCGCTGGCAGGGGCTACCTTCGTCCTGTATCAGCGGGAAAACGATGAAGCAGATTGGACCTATGCCGCCACCGGTACGACGGACAAAAATGGATATTATCATTTTGTGGTGGACGGCGGCTATCAGTACGCCGTAGAAGAAACGGCGGTTCCAAACGGCTTCCAGGGCCTGGAAGGAATCTATGAAGACAGTGCGAAGGCAGACACGGTGGAAGCGGTGATCGGAACACAGACAAAGACCCTCCATCTGATTAACAACGGCCAGGCGATCAGCGCAGGCCAGACCTATTCCTGTAATGCTTACAACATTCCTTACCTGTCGCTGGAGATTCAAAAACAGAATGCCCTGGATCCGGTAAAAAGACTGACCGCTACGGCGGACGTCTATGCGGTGCCGGATGGGATATCCCTTGCTTCCGATGAAGAGGTGGAGAAATTCCTTCGGGAAAATGAGCCGCTGATCGATGGGGTCGATGTCAATTCCCCCAAAACTGCGGAAGGCGTGACCATCAGCTATGCGGATGCGAACACGGATTCCAGACTGGGACAGATTATAAGCGGCCGGACCTATCTGGTGGTGGAAACCAATGCCGGCACCAGCCAGATCCGCGGCCGGGAGGACGTGGAATGGTATGACGTGGTCTCTGCCCAGCCGGGAAGCACTGAGAATCTGACGGCTGTTTTGAAAAATGTGGAGGGATCGGTTTCCCTGTCCCTGAAAAAGGAAGCGGAACAGGCAGCTTATGCCAGCCTGTTTGAAGAGCAGGCGACGATCCAATACACCCTGACCCCTTTTGTGGGGACCAATACCTATTCCCTGCGTTCCTTTACCGTAAGGGACCTGGGATTGGAAGCCTATGGGAAAGACGGCGGGGCACTGGCCGGCTATCTGACGGACCGTTATAGCCTTACAATGGTGACAGTAGGAAAGACCACCCACGAAACCGGTTGGTATGCGCCGGAAGCGGAAGCTGGGGTTTTTGCGGATGTGACCTTTTATGATGCGGACGGCAGCCCGATTTATGAAGCAGCAAAGCTGCCGGTTGGAGACGATGCTAAGACGGCGCAACTTCCGGCGACAGTAACCAAGAAAGCGGTCAGCGTTTCCGTCCGGTACTATTCGGAATCCTTTCAGACGCTTACGGGAGACGACCTGGGCAGCAGCTTTGTGCCCGGCGCCATTGAGATTACGGCGGTGGTGGACAAACAGGAGGGCGGTCCCGGGAAGAAAGAGGTCGCAAAAATCCACAATAGGGCGGAAGCCGTGCTGGAGTACTGTTCCTGGGACGGAACCGGGGAAAAGGCGGAAACGCCTACAGAAATAAGACAGAACGCTGGGGCCGATGTGACCTTCGGGGAACAGAAAGCCGCGCGGGTATCGGTGGAAAAGACGGCGGGGCAGCCGACCGTGAACCTTCTGGATCCCGTAACCTACAGCATTACCATTTCCAATGCAGCAGATGCGGCCGCTTCCATGAAGGAGCCCTTCCTGGTGGATTTCCTTCCCCAGGGGACTTCCTGGATGGCCTATGACGCGGATAATCCCGTACTGCTGGAAGCTGGAACCACAGGGATTACTTTCAGCCATGTGCGGACGAAAACCGCCGACGGGGAAACCGGCGTATTCGTTTTCCTGAACGGAGAGCTGAGGCCGGGAGAAAGCGTCACCGTGAAACTGAAAGCTATAGTGGAAAATACCGTTACCGCATACGGCAACGCCATGCAGAACTACGTACTGGTGGGAAGCGACGAAAAGGGAGCGCAGAGCGAGTCCAATCCCCAGAGCGCATCTTTCCGGAATGCCAACGGGAGCTGGGCGGAAAGCGTGGAACAGGTGACTACAGCCATGGACGATGTCCGCCGGAAAGCGCTGAGAGAGATACTGGCCAGCGGAGGACAGCAGGATTACGGCTATATTTCCGATATGGTCAGCGTCAACTGGGCGTCTTCGTCGGATACTTCCCTGGTGAAGTCGGCCTACGGTGACAGGAATGCAGACAACGGATACAGTACGGATATCCTTTCCGTGGTGGAAAATGGCGGAACAGTGCATTACCGGCTGGCGGTTTCCAATACTTCACAGCTAAGCGGAGTGTCGGGGCTTTCCCTCATCGATATCCTTCCGGCCCAGGGGGACTATACGTCCAACGGCGCGCCCAGGGACAGCGCATGGGCTCTGGATTTTGGCGGAATCGAAAAAGTTTACGTCAGGAACGAGGAAGGAACCGAAACAGAAATTAAAGACTACCTTCTCGTTTATTATACGGAATCCCTGTCCGGTACGGACGCATATGCCGATCTCTATGAAGATGTGCTGGGAATCGGCAAAGAGAGTGCAATCCTTCCGAATGGATGGACGGATACCGAACCGGCGGACGCAAAAACCATCCGCGCCTTCGCCCTGGCGGTAGGGCAGGATGTGAAACTGGGGCAAAACGATACCTTTGTGGTGGAATATGCCGCTAAAGTCAACGGCGGAACAGCATGGGATACGGCACAACTCAATGCCAATTCCTGGACCAATGCCGTAAACACCTTCTCCTGCACCTACAGCAAATACAGTCTTACCGATTCGGGCCAGGCGCCTACGCCCACCGGGCAGGTACTGGGTTCCAACCAGGTTTCCAATACGGTGATGCCGGCGGCGGTGTCCGTAGGCGGCCATATCTGGATCGATAAAAA
>CALWGP010000157.1 GCA_944380095.1 uncultured Lachnospiraceae bacterium
CTGTCCGCAGCCTCCTGCGGCCAGCGCCATCAGGACGGCCAGCGCAAGGGACAGGACGCTGCCTGCCTTTATGGCCTTTCTTTTTCTCACTTTGTTTTCTCCCATTCTTCCACCAGCCTGCGGGCTTCTTCCATGCCCACGCCTTTTTCCCGGGCGATGCGGCAGAGGTCTTCGGCTTCCAATTTTTTGCGTTCCGTCCCGTAGCCTGCGGAAATCTTACGGCGCACTTCCCCCCATGGGGTATGCAGGGTCTCCATCCGGCGCTCCAGCACATACCGGCCCACCCGGCATTCCCGGATGCCGATGGTGGAGGTGTGCCCAAACATCGCCCGGATCACCGCTTCCTTTTCCGTTCCATGGCACAGGGCGCGAAGAAGAATCCCCGGACGGGATTTTTTCATACCGATCGGCACCGTGTACACATCCAGGGCCCCTGCGGCGAAAATCTGCTCCATGGCAAATCCGGCTGCCTCCCCGGTCATATCGTCGATGTTGCAGCTTAGTTCCAGCACTTCGTCTGCGCTGCCTTCGGACCGGCCCAACATCGCCCGGACGCAGTTGGCCGCTTCGAAATCCTTTTTCCCCATGCCGTATCCGATCCGTTCCGTCTCCATCACCGGCATTTCCCCGAACCGGGTGACAAAGTGTTTCAGCAGGGCCGCGCCGGTGGGGGTGCACAGCTCGCCCCGGATGGATCCGCCGTAAACGGGCACGCCTTTTAAAAGGTAAGCCGTGGCCGGTGCGGGCACCGGCAGGATCCCATGGGCGCATCTGACCTGGCCGCTTCCCACATGGACGGGGGAGGCAATGACCTGATCCGGGCGCAGCCGGTCCATGAGCAGGCAGACCGCCGTAATATCCGCAACGGCGTCCATGGTCCCTACCTCGTGGAAATGGATTTCCGTCACCGACATCCCGTGGGCCGCTCCCTCCGCTTTTGCAATAAGCCCGTAAACCGCCATCACATGGTCCTGTACGCTTGTAGGAAGGCAAAGATGCCCCCGCACAATATGTTCGATGTCATGAAGGCTGCTGTGATGGTGATGTTTGGACCCGTCGGCGTGCTCATGCACATGCTCATGCACATGCTCATGGGACAGCCCGTCTCCTTCCTCTGCGCCGTTTACCGTCACTTTCAGATGAGTGCCCGTAATGCCGCATTTTACGGCCGTTTCCTTTTCAAAACGCACCCCCGGGATCCCCAGGCCGTTTAATTCCTCCACAAATCCGTCCGGATCCGGCAAAAGTTCCAGCAGCGCCGCCGCCAGCATGTCCCCCGCAGCCCCCATCCCGCAGTCCAGATACAATGTTTTCATGGTTTTATTCCCCTTTCCGAATGCTCATGTGATTGATCATATTGGCCAGATACCCCGCGCCGAACCCGTTGTCAATGTTCACCACCGATACGCCGCTGGCACAGGAATTGAGCATGGACAAAAGGGCCGAAAGCCCGTGAAAAGAGGCTCCGTATCCCACGCTGGTGGGAACCGCGATCACCGGGCAGTCCGCCAGGCCGCCGATCACGCTGGCCAGGGCCCCTTCCATCCCCGCAATGGCGATGATCACGCTGGCGCTCATAATGTCGTCCAAATGGGACAGGGTCCGGTGCAGGCCCGCCACTCCCACATCGTACAGGCGCACCACTTCATTGCCCAGCACCGTCGCTGTCAGCGCGGCTTCCTCCGCTACCGGGATATCGCTGGTCCCCCCGGTGGCCACCACGATTTTTCCGATCCCGTCCGGTTTCGGGATCGGGCCGATGATGCCGCAGCGGGCCCTGGAATCGTATTCCATGGCGTGGGCGCTCCCTACCTTTTGCGCCGCTTCTTCGGACAGCCGGGTGATGAGGATGGTGGGCTGGCCGTTGCGCAGCATGGTATCCGCAATCCCGATGATCTGTTCCGGGGTCTTTCCCGCCCCGTAAATGACCTCCGCCGTCCCCTGGCGGACTTTCCGGTGCATATCCACCTTCGCATAACCGATATCTTCAAAGGGCTTGACCTTCAGTTTCAGCAGCGCGTCTTCCACGGAAACCGTCCCTTCCCGGACTCCTTCCAGCAGCTTTTCTATTTCGTTGTTCATTTCCGCACCTCCAAATCAAGGGAAACCGTCCGATAATTTTCTTTCAGTTTTTCCAGGATTTCCGCCCTGTGTTCCCACAAAAGGGGCCACTGGCTTTCCCGGATCTGCAGCCTGGCCTGGCCTTCCGACGTCCGCACCCGGAAATCCGTAAATCCAAGGGACGTCATCCAGTCCTCTGCCTCTTCCACGGCAGCCAGTTTTTTTACGGTAATTTCCTCCCCGGTCAAAATCCTGGTAGCCAGGCAGGCATAGGCCGGCTTGTCCCAGGTAAACAGCCCTGCCTCTTTGGACCGCTGCCGGATTTCTTCCTTGGTCAGGCCGCACTGCCGCAGCGGGGAGAGGACGGACAGTTCCGCCAGCGCCCGCATTCCCGGCCTGTCTTTCGCATCGTCGGAAGCATTGGTGCCGTCCAGCAGCACAGAAAAACCGTCCTCCCGGGCAGCCTTTGCAATGGCCGTAAAAATGGCCTTTTTGCAGAAATAACAGCGATCCGGCGGGTTTTTTCCCACCGGTTCCTCGGCCAGGACCTCCAGAGGCAGCACTTTCATCCTGACGCCCAGCTGATCTGCCAGCCGCAGGGCGTCTCTTCGTTCAAACCGGGGCTGGAACTCCGAGTTTACATAATAGGCCGTCACCCTGCGGGCATACTTTGCGGCTTCCTCCAGCAAAAAGGCGGAATCCACCCCTCCGGAAAACGCCACGGCCACTTCGGGATATTGTCCGAAAAACTCCTGTAATGTCATGGGACACCTCGCTTTCTAAC
>CALWGP010000158.1 GCA_944380095.1 uncultured Lachnospiraceae bacterium
TTAAATATTCATCCGGCCCTGTCATAATATCTCCTCGTTTATTTCATCATAGTCAAGACTGTTGGTTCCTGTTTAGCAGCGCGGCAGAAAGATCGCGGAATTCGGTATATTTGGAAATCCGGGGATATTCTGATGCCAGACGATTCCAGATTTCGGCGGCTTCCTCCAGCCGGCCGGGGCTTTCGCAGGGCAGGACACCCAGATGGCAGAGAAAGATTGCCAGGGTGTGCAGATCTTCCGGAGCGCCGGACTTTTCCGCAGCGCTTCGGGCTATCCGGAGACCTTCCTTAAACCAGTGCCCGGCCCTGCAGTCATTGCCTTTTTCCAGGGCAATCAGTCCCAGCTTCAGATAACCGGACATCAAGTACCACCAGGATTGAGGCCTGCCTGCCCTGCTGACCAGGGCAGGGGCCTGCATCAGACTTTCTTCAAACAGACGGCGGGCGGCGGAATTAAGGCCTGCCGGGACTTTAAGTTCACCGTTGTGCTTGGCCAGCGCGATGATGGTATTGTATCGATTTTCGGCATAGGAGGAAGTGGAATTTTTTCCGTCAGTCAGACGGTCCCAGAGTTCTGCGGCCTGAAAAAGGTCTTCGGCGTCGCCGCCGGGAAGGCAGCCCAGCTTGAACAGGTCGGAAGCCAGGGCGCCACGGGCCTTGACGAGGCCGGTCTCTTTTGCAATGGCCCGGTGTACCTTCGCGCTCTCTTCCAGCCAACGGCGGGCAGCGGGAAGGTTATCTTCCTGCCTGCACAGGGCGCTTAACAGATTATAGCCGTATGCCAGATCCTGCCGGGCGTTCACCGTACCGGTTTTTTCCGCCAGGCCGCAAAAAAGGGCCAAACCTTCTTCATAGCAAAGGTGCGCTTCGGGCATATTCCCCTCGAGCCTGCACAGAGTGCCCGTCCGGCAGAGACAGAGCGCCAGATTCCGCCGAACGCCCAGCATCCCGGTTTCATCATCCAGGCCGCGGTACAATGTCAGGCTTTCTTCATAGCAGCGGTGCGCTCCGGGCAAATCCCCTGCCTTTCGAAGGATATCCCCCAGCCCCATGGAACAGGCGGCAAGACTTTGCCGGGCATAAAGGGTGCCGGTCTCCTCGTTTAAGGAACGGCGCACCCGTTGGCCTTCTTCCAGCAGCTGGAGTGCTTTGGGAAGTTCCTTTTTGTCGGAACTCCTGCAATGCTCGGAGCCCAACCACTCGCAGGCGGCGGCCAAAAGTTCCCGGTCCCTCACTTCTCCGAAATCCCGGACCAGGGCCCGGGCCAGTTCCACGGCCATCTGGAAGTACACGCTTGCCAGGTCATCCTTTTCCTCCCGGCACAGAAGGCCCAACTGCAGTTGGCTCTCTACGGTATCCCGCCGGATCTGGATGGTGTTGTCCTCGTTGGACAGGTCAAAACGCAGTTTGGAACTTTTCTTCAGCCAGCGGCGGGCCTCCGTCAGGTTTCCCTGCTGTCTGAACAGGTTTCCCAGACTGCTGCAGCCGCAGGCCTGATAGCGCCGGGCACAGGGAATTCCCTGCTCTTGTGCCTGCCGGGTCAGGGGAAGAAATTCCTCTTCCCATACCCTGCGGGAAGAGGTCAGGTCGGCTAAGTCCGTGTACTGATCCCCCAAGTTTTGCAGCGCGTC
This sequence comes from uncultured Lachnospiraceae bacterium, assembly GCA_944380095.1. GTDB lineage: Bacteria > Bacillota > Clostridia > Lachnospirales > Lachnospiraceae > Gallintestinimicrobium. The sequence goes on from CALWGP010000158.1 coordinate 1,631, forward strand.
GGCGAGGGCCTGAAAGGAATTTTCGGCGGGGGTCTTTTCCCAACGAATCCGGAGGGTATCGGCCAGCCGGCGCTGCCACTGGGCGGCCTGGCGGTAGTCTTGGTCCACGCCTTCGCCGGTCCGGTACATGGCTGCCAGTTTTTCCATGGCTTCGGGCAGGCCGGCGTCGCCGGCGCCACGGATGAGGTCCACCGCCCGTTCCTTGTTCACCTCCACATCGATGCCGGTGAGGTAGGCCAGTCCAATGAAGAAGTTATGTTTGGGGTCGCTGTCGTTTCTCTGCAGGGCAAGTCCACGCAGTGCGTTCTTTAATTCCTCCGACAGGACGGGCTTGTCCTGCCCGGAGGCGCAAGGGGGGATACCCGGATAGGCTGCCTCCAGCGAAGAACGGTCGGCGTGAACCATCTCCACCGGCAGGATGGGCTTGCCGCTGTTTTTGGCGGCGGGGAACTCCTCGTTCATCACATAGTTGGGATGCTCCAGAAGGTGGGGAGTTACCGTCAGCACGAAGAGATTGCTCTTTTCCAGCGCCTGGGCGATCGCATGGTTGAAGTCCTCGCCGGGCGTGAGAAATTCGTCGTACCAGATGGCGATGTCCCGACAGAATGCGCTTTCGTGGATGAGGCGCATCAGGGACTGGGCTTCCCGGCGATCCTTTTTCCGGTAGCTTAAAAAGATATAGGCATCAAAGGCGGCCCGGACCTGGGCGGCCAATTCATCCCCAATGAGGACGGAATTCAGGAATTTTCCCAGCCGCTCCTTATAGGGAAGGGCAGTGGGATCCGTTTGATTTGGAACCAGACACTGCAGGTTGCCGCATTTTTTGTTGAAAAGCGTTTCGAGCCCGGGCTCCTGCAGAATGGGCAGCACCGGGATGTGCTGCTTTAGGGCGAAGGGGAACTCCCATTCCAGGGCAGGGGAGGGGCTGGTGAGCAGCCGGGCGGTCACCGTCAGCACGAACAGCTGCATCTGGGCCAGGTCGGACTCCCGTTCCCTGCGTTCTTGTGCGGAAAGAAGGGCACTGGGTTCCGGGTTGTACCAGACGGAGCAGTCCGCATGGGACAGCAACTCTTTGACGGTTGATTTAAGAAAGACGTCCTGGTCGTCAGGATGACAGCAAAAGTATACCCGGGGTTTGCCCTGGGGACTTGTGTTTCCGCGGGTAAAGTAAGCGAGTTGGGACATGGGA
>CALWGP010000159.1 GCA_944380095.1 uncultured Lachnospiraceae bacterium
GCCATGGGGCTGGATGCGGATCTGTTGCGGCTGCTGCTTAAAAATCCGGAAACAAAAGCCCGCTTTTTCCAGGAGGCAGACGGCTTTCTGATTTTCGACAAAGCCGGATTTGCCTGGGCCATCAACAACCGGCAGTTCCTGCCGGACAGCTATACCCGTTTCAAAAATAAAATCGGCCTGGCCGGCGGGGACGAAAGCCTCCTTTCTTCCTCCGACCGGGTCTGCCTGGTTTTTCCTTATAAGGATTGCGTGCTGGAAGGCGGACAGACGAAAGAGGATCAGAAACGGCAGGAAATTTTCTATAACGAGCTGCTGGCGCCCGACGAAATCGACCGGCTTTTGGAACCCAAAGCCTTTACGGGGGCAAAAAAGTACACCGCCGACGGCGAAACGCCTGTGACAGAGTTTTCGGAAGACGACAACCTGATCATCAAGGGGAACAATCTGCTGGGGCTTTACAGTATCCTTCCCCGGTTCGAGAACCGGATCCGCTGCATTTTCATCGATCCGCCCTACTTTTTTCTGGCGGCAAAGCCGTCCGATACTTTTTCCTATAATTCCAATTTTAAGCTGTCCACCTGGCTGGTCTTCCTTAAGAACCGGCTGCAGGCGGCCCACCGGCTTCTGGCGCCGGACGGCGTCCTGTTTATGTCCATCTCCGACGAGGGAGCCCACTATCTGAAGGTGATGACGGATGAAATTTTTTCCATGGAAAATTTCATCGCGGACGTGACCTGGGAGTCCCGGAAATCCGTTTCCAGCGACGGGCTTTTTTCCCAGAACAGCAACCACATCCTGGTCTATGCAAAAGACGCAGCGCGGATTGACAAAAGCCAATTCCGCCTGGCCCTGGATCCGGAATCCTTCCGGTATGACGACGGCGACGGGAAAGGCCCGTACCGGCTGGAGCCCTTCGACGCCCCCAACGTGCGGCCCAACCTGACTTACCCCATCGTCAATCCCAATACGGGCGAAACCTATCTTCCTCCCAAAGGCCGCTGCTGGCGCACGGAACAGGGGACCTATGAACGGCTGCTGGCGGAGGGCAGGATCCGGTTCGGCGCCGACGGCACAGCCAGGCCCCAGTTAAAAACCTGGTACTCGGAGGCAAAATCCCAGGGCAAAGGCAAGGCGGGCAGCACCATCTGGCATGACGTGCGCCAGTCTATCCTCTGGCAGGAACTGGACGCCAACACCAATGCCACGAAGGATCAGATGGCGCTGTTTGGTTCCTCTGTGTTCACCAACCCAAAGCCGGAAGACCTGATCCGCCGGGCGCTGGAGCTCTCCACCCGGGAAGGGGACTGGGTCCTGGACTTTTTTATGGGATCCGCCACCACACAGGCTGCGGCGCTGAAAATGAACCGGCATTTCATCGGATTGGAGCAGATGGACTATATTCACACCGTCTCCATCCCCCGCCTGATCAAGGTGATGCAGGGCGAACAGACCGGGATTTCCAAAGACGTCCGGTGGCAGGGCGGCGGCTCCTTTGTCTACTGCGAGCTGGCCCGCCTAAACCAGCGTTTTGCGGACGAAATCCAGACGGCAAAAGACAGTTTTTCCTTGAAAAAACTGTATGAAGCGATGGAACGTTCCGGCTTTCTTACCTGCCGGATCGATCCGGAAACGCTAAAGGAGGGCGCCGGCGACTTCGCCGCCCTGACTTTGGAAGACCAGAAACGTTTCCTGATGGAGCTTCTGGATAAAAACCTGCTCTACGTCAACCTCTGCGATCTGGAGGATTCGGAATTTCAGCTTTCCAAAGAAGATAAGGCATTTACCGGAAGTTTCTACCGGCTGACCCCATAAAGCCAAAAAGACCCGCCTCAGGAAATCCTTTGAACCGTTTCCTGAGGCGGGTCTTCTTTTTTATATTATTTCAGCAGCTCCTTCAGCTCCCTTTCAAACTCCTTCCCCCTGGTTTCCGCATTGAAAAAATGTAGGCCAAAAATCCGATAATCGTTGTCGTCCGTAAAGGTTTTTACCGGCACTGCGTCCTCCTTTAGCTGCAGAAGGAATTCCTCTTTCCAGTCGTCTTTCTCCATCAGCTGGCTGCCTTTTGGTTCGATGAAAATCTGGAACTGTTCGTAGCCGTTCCCTTTTTTCTTCCAGAGGAAAAGGACGAAATCCGGCTCAAACCGCTCCCCCGTTTCCATGGAATACACATGAAAGGCCCTTTCGTTGCGCACCAGCCAGACTTTGTCGTAGCGTCTTTCCAGCTCTTTTGCATATCCCTTCAGGCAGGCCACCAGCGCCTTTTCCTCGGAGGTGCCGAAATGATCCGTATAGGCAAACCAATCCTCCCGGGACAGATCCATCCGCCATTCCTTCGGCACATAGTCCCCGTTTTGGGAAACGCCAACGCCCCCCTCATGGGGATCCGTGTAATGTACCGTCTTATTTTTGAACACCTCACAGATCCTGTAAGGATAAAATTCTTTCGTTCCTTCATATTTTTCCGGTTCCTGCCACAGGAAACGGGCGATTCTGCCCAGCGTTTCAAAAACCGCACGATACAGCGTCCTGACGGGCGGCCTTCCTGTGCCGTCTTCGCCCTTTTCCCCTGTCCGCCGCGCCGTTTTGTCGTCCACCAGATCGCTGCGCGCACTGACAATTTCCAGTTTCACATCACCCAGATAATCCGGGTCCGTAATAAACTGCCGGGTAGATGCAAGATAAGGAAAGCGCTTTTTTAGCCGGTCAAATCGGTAAACCGGATATTTCATCAGCGCCTTGTTCACCGCCGCATACTGGATGGACGCAATTTCCCCTATGGTCAGGTGGGTGACCGCCTGGGGCTGCCCGCAGCT
>CALWGP010000160.1 GCA_944380095.1 uncultured Lachnospiraceae bacterium
TCCAGCCGGTACGGCAATGTGGAAATCGAACGCACGCTCTATGCAACCGATGCCCGTATCACGGCAGAAAACGGGGATGTCCGGCTGGAGGGCTGGAAAGGGAACGGGCTGGAAATGCAGCTGGAATACGGTTCGTTGGTTTCCGGCGCGCTGGAGGGTTCCTGGGTGAAAGCAGCCGGTGAAAACGGCAACCTGAAGATCGGATCCCTGAGCGCGGATGCCGCAGACATTAGGACGGAGTACGGCGATCTGACGGCGGACGTGGAGAAAGCGGACAACGTGGATGTGGAAACCGGAGACGGGAGCGTGACCCTTTACCTGAACGGAGGGATGGAGAGCTATGGGGTGAACCTCCATACGGATTACGGAACCATACGCACCCCGGAAGGGACAGTGGAAGCGGATGAGGAGGAAGGCAGCAGCGATTTTATCCGCTCCAAGGAAGACGCGGCGGGGATACGGGTCTATACGGATTACGGCGATATCCGGATCCGGGAAAAGTAAAAAGTGAAAGGCTTCTGGCAAACGGGGCGGGGAGTGATTCATGCGAATCGCTCCCCGCCCCGTTTAGGGCTGTCTATCTTGCGGCAACCCCTTTCCTTTTTGACGGATTCAGCCGAAGCTACATGTCCGCTTCGAACCGGTCCATATTGTCGATCTTTCCGATTACCACGATCACATCCCCTTCGTTGAGACGATAGTCGGGCATAACTTCGATGGTGGTGGTATGACCGCTTTCAATGGCGATGACATTGAGCTTGTATTTTTTGCGGATGCCGTATTCCATGATGGTTTTTCCCACCAGTTTGCCGGAAACAATGATCTGGCGGATCTCCACGCTGTTGTCCAGGGAAACATAGTCCAGGAAGTTGCGGGAAATCAGCCGTTTGCCAAGGCGGACCGCCATATCCCGCTCCGGATAGACGACCTGCGCGCCCAGCCTTTCCAGAACGGCCCCCTGCTCCGCGGTAAGGGCCTTGGCGATGACATGTGGGATGCCCATTTCCACCACACACATGGTGGTAAGGATGCTGGTATCCACTTTTTCGCCGATGCAGACGATGACGGTATCGCAGTTTTGGATCCCCACTTCCCGGAGGGCTTCCGAGGTCAGTTCATCGATGACATAGGCATAGTCTGTATACTGGCGAAGTTCTTTTACTTTTGCTTCGTTTCTGTCAATAACGATCACTTCTTTGCCGGCCTTGGCCAGTGTAAGGGCGAGGGCGGTTCCGAAACGGCCCAGTCCGATTACGCCGAAAGATTCGGATTCATTCTTTTTTTTGCTCAGCATAATTTTAAATTCCTCTCTTTTTCATTCAGATTATGGACACCGGGTCACCCGATGGTGACGGCTTCCGTGGTATAGCGCGCGTTGGGTTCCGGATGTTCGATCCACATGGACACCAGGGTAAAGGCACCGATTCTTCCGGTATACATGACAAGGATAATGACCAGTTTCCCGGCCCAGGAAAGCCCGGGCGTGATCCCCGTGGACAGCCCCACGGTGCCGAAGGCGGAAACCACCTCGAACAGAAGCTGGATAAAGGTGCACTCCGGTTCCAGGACGCACATCAAAAAGGTTGCGATACATACCACGCCAAGGGACAGCAGGGTAACGATATAAGCCTTCGACAGGTTCTCCGGGGAGATATTCCTGCGGAAAGAACTCAAAGGCCGCTTGACAAAAATACTCCTGACGTTCTGGATTACCACAAAGAAGGTGCTGGTCTTGATACCGCCGCCCGTAGAACCGGGGGACGCGCCGATAAACATAAGCAGGATCAGCACAAACAGCCCTGCGTCGGTGAAATCGCCGATGGCATAGGTGGAAAACCCGGCGGTCCTGGCGGAAACACTTTGGAAGAAAGCGCCCAGCCAGGTAATATTTTCCGTGGCTTTCAGCAAAAGGGTGCCTGATACAATCAGGAAAAGGCTGGTGGTGATAACGACCTTTGAATGAAGCATCAGCTTTTTAAAGCTTCTTTGCTTTAAAACGTCCAGGATGACCAAAAAACCGATACCGCCAAAGATAATCAGCCCGCTGGTGGTCAGGTTTAAGAGTACGTTCTCCTGATAGGGAATCAGGTTGCGCAGCCCGCCCAGGATATCAAACCCGGAGTTATTAAAGGCGGCGATGGAATGGAAAACGCTGATCCCTAAGGCATGGACAAACGGATAATCCTGAATAAAGACGATAAAGCTTAATACCGCCCCTGTCAGTTCGAAAACCAGGGTCATCAGGAGGACGGCCCTGACCAGGCGGATAATCCCGCTGAAGCTGTCTACGTTGAGCGCTTCCTTTGCCAGCAGACGGCCGCGGATGCCCACACGCCTGCCGGTAGCCAGGATCAGGCCCACGCCTACGGATGTGACGCCCAATCCGCCGATCTGGATCAAAACCGCTACCACAGCCTGCCCGAAAGGGGTAAAGTGGTCCGCCACGTCAATGGCGATCAGCCCGGTTACGCAGACTGCGCTGGTGGAAGTAAACAGCGCGTCAATAAAGGAAACTTCCGCGTCCGGCCAGACAGAAACCGGAAGCATGAGAAGCAGCGCGCCCATAAGGATTACCGCAGCAAAACCCAGGGCGATCAGCCGTCCCGGAGGCATTTTTTTCAGATAATTGATGAGAAACATGATTATGCTTTTCCTCGTATTTTCTGCATTTATTTTTTTATTGGTTTA
>CALWGP010000161.1 GCA_944380095.1 uncultured Lachnospiraceae bacterium
TCCTTCAGGCGCTCAAAGGCTTTTTCCGCCGTTCTTTCCTCTTCGTAAATCCCGAATACCGTGGGGCCGCTGCCGCTCATCAGGGCGTTTAAGGCCCCTTCTTCCTTCAAAAACGATTTGATTTCTTCCACTACGGGATAGCGGGCTGCCGTAACCGTCTCCAGTACGTTTTCCATTCGCGCGGCGATCCCCCTCAGATCCCCCTCCCGGATACAGCGAACCATCCCGTCAATGTCAGGATGCCTTTTCAGGGTATCCGCATGCAGGTTTCCGTAAACAAAAGCCGTGGAAACATCGATATCCGGCTTTGCGATAACCAAAAAGGCGGGCGGCGGCGCAGGCAGGGCCGTCAGTTTTTCCCCGATTCCTTCCGACAGCGCCGTCCCCCCCATCAGGCAGTAAGGCACATCCGCCCCGATTTTCACGCCCAGCTTCTGCTTTTCTTCCAGGGAAAGCCCCAGGGAAAAAAGCCGGTCCATTCCGTGGATGGCGGCGGCCGCGTCTGCGCTCCCCCCCGCCATGCCGGCCGCCATGGGAATTCTCTTTGTTAAGTCTGCGGCCACTCCCCTACGAATCCCGAACGTGTCCTTTACCAGTTTCACCGCTTTATAAACCAGGTTGCTTTCATCCCCTGCAAGTTCCTCTTTATCCGTGGAAACAAGGATGCAGTCCTCTTCCAGCTTCCGAAACGACAGATCGTCAAACAGATCCACCGTCTGCATCACCATCTTCACTTCGTGGTACCCGTCTTCCCTGCGGCGCAGGACATCCAGGCCCAGGTTGATCTTCGCCCTGGCTTTCAGTCTGATTTCGTCCATATCCCCTCTCCTTTTGTACTTTGTATACACTAATTGTACTTAATTTTATACAATCCATAAAGGTTTGTCAATGCAAGGAGGCTGTCCCTGGTTACACAGGTAACAGCCTCCCTTACATATCCTTATTCCGGGGACACTATTCGTCCTCCTCTTCTCCCGCACTCCTGCTCTTTTCCAAATAACTGTAAAAAGTAAATTTACTGATTTCCAGCAGTTCGCATATTTTTTCTCCTGACTTGGTAATCAGGAATGCGCCCTTTTCATCCAGATAACGGATAAATTCCACTTTTTCCGCCTTGCTCATCTCTTCCGCCGGTTTTCCAATTTCCTCCTGTCCTTTCTGAATCAGACGTTCCAGAAGGGTATTTACATCAAAAATCGCAGGCCCCTCGTCCCGGCTGGGACTTTCAAATTTGTTGAACTGGCGTAAAAAGCCTTCCATCTGGAGGGTTTCCGTAATATCAAAATTTACCGAGAGAGAACACAGTTCTTTTCCGCTTTTGTCCTCCATACATATCGTGGAAGAACGGAGAATCCGGCCGTTGCGAACAGTGGTAATATAATTAAACCGATCCGTATGCAAATCAGTTCCGGGAGCAACTTCAAGCCCCAGGTTCCCATCTTCGTCCCCTGCAGCACGTCCGGTAATATGTCCGTTTCGTATATCGACAATGCGCCTGCTTCCTTCTTCGCCGGGAACGCTGAGCACAGTTTCACACTTATTTCCGAATTGTTTTTCAATCAAAGTCATAAACTGATTGAGAAACCGCAGGGTATCTGATGTCAGTTCCAAATTTTCACAACCTCTTTTCGCACGTAGCAAATAACGGTAATCTCTGGTTGTCATTATAGCAAACCCCTGTTTTCTTCACAAGACCAAACGGAAATTATTTCCTGTGCCCGTATAATATCTTTACATCTTTCCTTTTTTCAGCGGGAGCCAGTCCAAAACCTGACGTATCATCCTGTTTCGGTAAAACCAGTCATGTCCGCCGTGTCCTTCCCTAAAAGAAATATCATATCCAAGTTCCCTGGCGCGGTTTACAAAGGTACGGTTCTGTCCGATCAGGCCATCCTCCAGCCCGCAGCAAACGAACAGATGCGGCTTCTCCCCCTGTACTTTCCCCAGCATATAAACCAGATCCCCTGTGGATTCCAGATAGCTCTTTCCTTCTCCGAAAATCCACTCCCATTCCGGCCACTCCCGGTCGCGGATCATTTCCCAGGCATCCAGGGCTCCCGAAATGCTGGCTGCCCATCCGAAACGTTCCGGGCGGTTTAACGCCAACAGCATGGCGCCGTATCCTCCCATGGAGCCTCCGCATACAAATGTCTCCTCCCTCTTTTGGGAAAGAGGGAACATTCTTCCCAGCTTTTGCGGCAGCTCCTGCGCCACATAATCGTACCAGGGCAGCCCGTATGCCATATTGCGGTAAAAGCTGTGTTCACAGGACGGCATAACAAGGCAAAGCGGAAATCGTTCCCTCACATAGTGTTCCATGGGCGCAAGTCTTGTCCAGTCCGTATGATCCCCTCCTTTGCCATGCAGCAGGTACAAGACCGGGAAACCGCCTTCCGGAGGATCCCTATCAGGCAGAAGCACGCTGACCTGGGTATGCAAATCCATCCGGTCGCTATGAAGATCGATTAACATTTTCGTCATTTTGACTGACATTCCTTTTCCTCCTCAAACCCCAGATAAGCAATCA
>CALWGP010000162.1 GCA_944380095.1 uncultured Lachnospiraceae bacterium
CGCCGCCACCGCCGCCGCAGCCTGCCAGTGTGCCGACGCACATGACGGATGCCAGAAGAAGCGCAAGTGCTTTCTTTTTCATAAGACATTCCTCCTTATAAGATATGATGTTATATTTATGCACCGGATTTGTCCTCTTCGGAAGGGAAAACCCGCTCCAATAAATATCTGTAACTTAGGCCCGGTACTCAACCCTTGACGGAACCGATCATAACACCCTTTACGAAGTGCTTCTGGATGAACGGATACAGGATCAGCACGGGCACGCTGCTGATGATGATCAGGGAGTACTTCATAACGTCGATCAGCTGCTGTTTCTCACGAAGGGCTTCCCTTGCCGCAGCGGAGGTTGCCGCCTGGCTTAAGGCCGCTTCGTTGGTGATCAGGATGTTACGCAGAACCAGCTGCAGGGGATACTTATCCGGATCGCTGATATAAATCAGGGCGGAGAAGTAAGAGTTCCAGTGGCCTACGCCGTAGTACAGAACCAGGATCGCGGTGATGGCGCCCGACAGGGGCAGTGCGATCTTGAAGAAGAACTGGCCCTGGGTACATCCGTCGATCTCGGCTGCTTCGTACAGTTCTTCGGAGATGTTGGTCTGGAAGAAGGTACGTGCAACGATCATGTTGTAAACACCCAGACAGCCGGGCAGGATCAGCGCCCAGTAGGTATCCAGCAGGTGCAAGTTCCTGACAACCAAGTAGGTAGGGATCAGACCGCCGCTGAAGAACATCGTAACCATGTAGAACGCGGTAACGATCTTCTTGCCGCCGAATTTGCTGCGGGACAGGGCATATGCCGTAGGCATGGTCACCGCCAGGTTGATCAGCACGCCGCTGACGGTAATCACGATAGCGTTGAAGAAGCCCCTCATAACGGAGTCGTCATTGAACACTTCCGCATAGCCTTTTAAGGTAAACCCGATGGGTCTCCAGATAACTTCACCGGCGGAAACTGCGGTGGGATCACTGAAGGAGGAAATAATAACCCAGTACAGCGGGTACGCTACGATCAGGAGGATCAGGGTCAGGATGACGAAAATCACGCCGTCGAAAATCTTGTCCTCCCGGCAACGCCGGATAACGGTTCCTTTTTCAAAATGCTTTTCTCTGTTATTCTTACTCATGCTTCATTCCCTCCTACCACAGACTGTTGCCGGACAGCTTATCCGCCGCCTTATTGACAAGGAGCAGCATGACCAGGTTGACAATCGTGTTAAACAGGCCGATTGCGGTAGAGTAGGACATATCGTTGTTGATCAGACCGACTTTATACACGTACGTGGAAATGATTTCGGACACGTTCATGTTCAAATCGTTCTGCAGCGCGTAAGCCTTTTCAAATCCGATGGAGAGGATGCTGCCGCAGTTTAAGATCAGCAGGACCGTCGCGGTCGGAAGGATGGAAGGCAGGTCTATGTACCGGATCAGCTGGAACTTGGTCGCGCCGTCGCAGCGTGCCGCTTCATGCAGCTCGGGGCTGATGCCTGCCAGGGCTGCGAAGTAGATAACGGAACTCCAGCCCATGCCCTGCCATACGCCGCTCCAGACGTATAGGTGACGCCAGTATTGCTGCTTGGCCATGAAGTTGACGGCCTCTCCTCCGAAGAATTCGATGACCGTATTTACCACGCCGACGGTAGGGGATAAGAACAGGATGATCATACCGCACATGACGACCGTCGAAATGAAGTTCGGCGCGTAGGTGACCATCTGGATGACCTTGCGGTATTTGGGATGACGGAACGAGTTGAGCATCAGCGCCAGGGCGATCGGGATCGGGAACGATACGATCAGGCCGTACAGGCTCAGGATCAACGTATTGATAATCGTCATCTCGAAATACGGGGATTCAAAGAATCTCTGGAAGTAATATAACCCTACCCATTTGCTCCCCAGGATTCCGGCTTTGGCGTTATACCTGCGGAATGCCAGCTGCACGCCGTACATCGGGATGTAGCTGAAGATGAAGGTCAGGACAACGCCCGGCAGGCAGAACAGCCAGAGGGATCTGTCTCTCTTAAGCTGCTTGACAAAGCTGCCTTTCTTTTTTTCTGGTTTTGCTTTCATACACTTCTCCTTTCAATAGTTGAACTTCTAAAAAGTGGTAAAACTTTTTCATCCCCCCTTGCTTAACATTTTTAACATAATTAACATTTTTGATGATGTTAAATTATTTACTCCCCGCTCCTCCATTTTATCCAAATTGTATATTTTAGATTTCTTTTCAAATCGGTTCATGGTAGTTATTATGATAAATATAAACTTTTTCTAACCTGTATGTCAACATGTTTCACTAATTTTTTATTGGCTTTCGCAATGTGCACAAATTTTTGACGCTTTATCAGGGCAAATTTTAGTTACTTTTATTTTTTTCTTTTGAGAACAATTGTTAACTCGTCCACTTTCTCCAAACATCCGATAAATTCCGCTGTTTTCCGGCAAAATAGCAGGTTTTTGAAGGCGTTTTCCCCTCAAAATCCGTTCAGTTTTGTTCAGTTTTCCTTGCAACATTTTCCTGTGAATGTTATACTTTGTACAGAAACCATTCTTCCTGCGGGCGCAGGATGCGTTGTTTTGGCCCGCAGGGACAACCGCTTTTTTCCTTTCTGAAAGGGAGGTAATCCACATGAGTGCAATCCGTATTCCCGTTCCTGCCGTTTCCTTTACCCCGCCTGTTTATGTCTGCAGGCGCGCCACCCGTCCTTTCACCCTGGACGGAAACCTGGACAAGCCTTTCTGGGAAGACGCCCAGTTTACGGACCTTTTCCAGGATATTGAAGGTTCCCATATGCCTGCGCCCCGTTTCCATACCCGGGCGAAGATCCTCTGGGATGATGAATATCTGTATTTCGGGGCAAAGCTTGAAGGAGATGAAATCTGGGGGCATGTCACCGAGCGGGACGCCGTTATTTTCTATGACAACGATTTTGAAATTTTCATCGATCCGGATTCCGACACGCAGCAGTATTATGAATTTGAAATGAACGTTCTGAACACTGTGTGGGATCTGTTCCTTCCCATCGCTTACCGGGACGGCGGCAGCGCGCTGAACGGTTACGACATTCACGGCCTGCGCACCGCGGTCCATGTGGACGGGGCGGTCAACGATCCTTCCTCTAATAACAGAAGCTGGAGCGTGGAAGTGGTAATCCCCTTTGCCGCGCTGACCGAATGTCTGCAGGACAAGCGGCCGCCCAAAGACGGGGAATACTACCGCGTCAACTTCTCCCGCGTACAGTGGAAAGTGGACCTTGTCAATGGCGCATGGCAGAAGCGCACCAATCCTGCCACCGGCAATCCCCTTCCCGAGGACAACTGGGTGTGGGCGCCCACCGGCGTGATCAATATCCATTATCCGGAGCTGTGGGGCTTTGTTTTCTTCGCCGATTCCGACAAAGAGGACAGCGCTTATATCATTCCCGAAAACGAGCGCCGCAAATGGGAACTGCGCAAGATTTATTACGCGCAGCAGATTTACTGCGACTTAAACGGCGTTTACTGCGCGGACAAAGATACGTTAAAAGCCACGCTGCGCCAGCATGCGCCCAATGATTTCAATACGGGCTGGGAAGTCCCCGGGCTTTTGATCGAGACTACTTCCCACTCCTTTGAACTTTCCTGCGACGCCGCAGAGGAAGGCGCGCGCATCGTCCTTTCCGGCAACGGGAAGGTTTGGATCGCGTAAGCGGAGGCGG
>CALWGP010000163.1 GCA_944380095.1 uncultured Lachnospiraceae bacterium
AGAACATTCGAGTGTCTATCAAACTGGTGCCGACTATAGGATTCGAACCTACGACCTACGCGTTACGAGTGCGTTGCTCTACCAGCTGAGCCAAGTCGGCATATGTACTATTATAGCACATTACTTGTTTTTTTCAACAGATTTTTGTTCAGAGAAATGATATTTTTTATCATATATATTTACCAAATTTCGAAAATTAGAACTAGACATATTACGTAACCAATATTCTGTATATTGATAAGTAGGATGTTCCGCTTGATATTGTTCTGCCATCTGTTTTTGTTCTTCCGTTATGTATCCTAGTAAAATATCAATATAATCATTTCGTGTATCTTTGTAATAGATTGGATAATGATAGAATGATTTTCCAGCATCATTCCAACCGATTATTTCAATTTTTTGATAATCAGGATATTCTCGATTTAATTCTTCTTCATCTTTAAAACTAGATGTATATGCATCCATATCGTCCATCGTTTGATATTCTCTCAATGAATCCATCTTTTCCTCTCGTTGTCCAACCAATACATACTTCATATTCCATTCCTCTAGCACTTCTCAGTGCTTCCGTCTTTCTATCTTATACAATCATTATAGCATACATTTCTTGTTTTATGTTAAAAAGTGTTTTTTGTCATAAAATTGCAATTTTGGCACAATTTTTCGCTTCTTTTTCCGTCTTTAAAATTCTTTATTAAGTTGCTATAACGATTACTAGTTTGAATAGACTGTAAATCTGTTTGAAATATATTTCCCAGATTGATACTTCCTTTCGAGTCTAGACAACAAGGTACAACAGTTCCGTCTGACAGGATGCCAATATGGTCTTTTAGTGCATGACAAAAACCAGTATGTTCACCTGTTCTATCTAAATCGGGCCAGATAAACGGATTGGAAATATTCACAAAAATATTGTGAGCAAGTGTTGTGTTCCCTAAATTTTCCACAGAAATCTGTGCATTATAATGGTTTTCTAATATTTGTATCATTTTTTGCACATTTTTTGTGGATTGCCAAAAGCGAAAACAAATGTAAGTCGTCGGTGATAACTTGTCTACTACCTCTAAAATATCTTTCATGTAATTTTCTAGTGTTTTGCCATATCGTTCGTGATAACTATGAAGAGAGATATTTAACTGGCGAATATTTTTATTGTTTTCGATTTTTCTTATTAGGTAACCATTGGTAGTAATATTAATTTTATACTCTTTACTTGCTATATCAATTAACTGATTGATCTTAGGATGAAGACATGGTTCTCCTAGAACATGAAAGTATAAATACTTAGTATGTCCTTCTAATTTGCTTAAAACCGTTTGAAACTCTTCTATCGTCATATAATGAATTGGACGTTGATTTTGAATACAAAAATCACAAGTTAAGTTACAAGCATTTGTTATTTCTACGTAGACTTTTTTATACATATATTTCACCATTTTCATTATATCGTAATTTGTAATATAAAAAAAGAATTCTATTTTTTGATAAAAATTCCAAATTATCTCGATAGAAACCTTCAAATTTTTTTTAAAACGGTATTTTTACTCATCATCCCATTCTATATCCTCGTCTGGTAACTTTCCTTCCTTGATATAATCCACTATTTTGATAACTTGTTTTTCTGCCAAATCTCGTAATTTGTAATCTTTTTGAACATTTTCAAAGGAAACCAATTCCTGTTTGGGATACTCATACAGTAAATAGCAATGCTTATTTTTTATATATTTTTTAAATTCTAGATGAATTCTTCTTAAGTGAGCCTGATTTGATACAGCCACAATCTTTTTATCTTGAAACAAATTGTTCTTCTTTAATATTTCAATCGAATTTACAACATTTTCTTCTGTCGTTCTAGATTGATCTTCTATCATTATTTTGTTTTTCGAAATTCCTTCCATGATCAACTTTTCTTTCATATACTGGGCTTCATTGAAATCTCCTTTAGAACCAATTCCACCAGTCAATAAAACAGATTTAACTTCTTTTGTATGTAAAATTTCTATTGCACAGTTAATCCTCTCATCTAGTAACTGCTTTATATGACAACCAAATATAATCAAGCAATCACATTCTTTCCATTCTAATTTCGGTGTATGATACAGAACCATTTCAATCATATCATCTGTAATATATTGATTATTGATTTCGGATAATTTCATCTGATTTCCTTCCTTTTCTATAAAACTATTTTTTATAATTGCTTTTGACCAAGTGTTTTCCTGTATGTTTCTTTTATAAATAGATCTCTTAGTTCGTTGACTCCATGTCCATTAAAATTATTATGAGTTCTTCCTTCTTCTTTTGGCACACTTCTATCGAAGTAACTCATATCATGCATAGGAGCCAGATTGCCATTTTCATCGAATCGTTCTGATGTTTTTCTTGTATCCTCTAGAGAACCTACATAATACCTAAATTTAATTTGTTGATAAGATTTCATATCGAAACTACGACCTGTTAACTCTTCATAATCCGCGATTCCAAGCGGATAAGACAGATCCTCAATTGGCACTGGAATACTTCCACTTGCACCACCTATGCATGCAGTATCCACTACCGCTGGATGTAAAAGTGCAAATCTTTGTGCAAAAACTCCAGAAGAAATGATATTTTATATAGATGTCTTTGGTAGAAATTGTATAAAAGAAAAAGAGCCAAATTCTTTAGAAGAACTATTAAGAATTTTAGAAGATGAAAGTAGTATTTCATTTGTTCCCAAACAAAACAAAATTATGATGAGGAAATTAGTAAAGACGAAACTAGTCCTAAATTAGCAAAAATGAGTCTTGGAGATTTATTACGTGGATGTTCTAATTTATCAGAAGTAGATAGATTAATTGCTATATGGACTTATTATACTGAATTAGGAAAAGCAAAAGAACATTTATATGATAACACAGGAATAACTCTGCTTCAAGATTTTTTAAAAAAAGCTGATTCAATTAATGATGATGAAATAAATAAATTAAATGAAATGAGAAAAATACACGTTATTGGAGAATATTATCCATATAAAAATTTGTGTAATACAGCACATCAATATCTTCTTACACGAGTAAATGGTTTAGATAAAACTTCACAAGATAAATTTTCAAGTTATATAGGTGATTCAATTTCGCAAAAAGAAAATAATTTCAGAAATATTTCAAAAAGAGATAAAGCATTTGTTGAATTGATGTCTCAAGGTGCTAGAATGCAGATGAGAACATTGAAAAAAGAAGACAAGAAAGATATCAATCTATGATTGATGAACTTGATGAATCTCAACAACCACCTTTTAGAAGAAAATAAATGATTGTATTTAAAAACCGTAACACGTTTTGTTGCGTAAGCAATGAAAATGACTATGGTTTTTCTTTTATTTTCATTACGAAATTTTAAAAATAAAAACATAATTTTGCTTGGCTTTATGCCTTTGCTAAAATTATGCTTAAAAGGGTTTAAAAAGGGAACTTCCCTTTTTCACACCGTTATTGGCTCTGCCAATAGCGTAGTGTGTTACTCTTTTGGAATCAATAATTTTATATTCATATAATGTAAATTATGACATAAAATAGTAATGTCAGATATTTGACAAAATCATAGTTTTATGATATATTTTAATTACTCATCTGACTAGTATCAGAAGGAGCATCAGAAAAAGGATTGATTTTAGATCAATCCTTTTTCCGGCTTATGAACTATATTTTATATATTCTTTTAATAAATCTTCTCGTCTATCTTTCCTATCAACTACATAAGCAGTAACTAATTGATAATAATTATTTCTTTTTTCTAGGATAACAATATAATCATATTTTTCAAAAAATATTTTTGTTCGAAGAATAGAAGCTTTTCCTAAATATGGTGCAGTCCATATTTTTATTTTAGGACAATTTTCTGTACAATGTTTACATTTTTCAAATTCTGTTATCATCTTTGAAATAAATGGAATATATTTTACTCTTTCTTCTTTATATAATCTAATTTTACTTTTTTTATCTTGTTCAGATATAACATGAAAGAAACCTTGAACTTTATTATCTTCAATAGGAATTTCTCTAACCTTAACAGGCATTCCATTAAATTTGATTTCTTGTTTTATTAAATTATCTTTAAAAACTAAATATGCTCTATCGTGATAATCTTTTAGTAATTCATCTTTTTTTCTATCTAAAGTTTTAAAGTCTATTTCACAGCTCATTATTTTTGACTTCTCCAATGAAATATATTAAATTTTTTATTACTACTTGAAGAATTTAGCATAAATGAAATATTAAATTGCTTTTCAATATAATTTACTAATTCAAGTTTAGACTTACTACCTTTTAATTCTCGAATATCATAACCAATAGCACCAATTACCAAATCTGCCAATTGTATTAACTGCACTTCATCAGATCGAATAGCTTGAACTTTTTTAACATTATATATATTGTATTTGCGTAATATTTCTGCTAATTTTCTATTTTTCATTGCAGATCGTGAATCTTTAATATCAAGATAAATGTTATAATCAATTATACTTTCAGAAACAATATAATTAAGCAAATAGTAATACATTTTATAATACCAATCATCATAAGTCTGATGAAATAATTCATGATCCAAAGATTTTTTATCATGAGCAATCCATCCTCTAAATGATATATTTTCATTATACAATAAATCTATTAATTCTTTGTACATATCAATTTTATTATCAGAAACTTTAGTCCATTTTATTTCTGTATTAGGATTAAGTCCATGTTTTATTTTAATTTCCTTAATTTTTTTAGAAATATAATTAACATCTTTTTTTAAACAATAGACACATCCTAAAACCATAAATTCAACATTATCATGTTCAAGATGACAGCTTTCATCAGCGTAAACATTAATTTCTACATTATTTTTCATTCATTTCCTCCTTTGTAAAACTAGATAATGTCATCATTATATCATATTTTCTATAATTCTAAATCATCTTTAGAATAACAATTATCAATATCTGCATAATCAAACAACTCATCTTCTTTTTCAGTATCTTTTGCTATATCGTAAACATCATCTTTATCAAAATCTTCATTGTCATAATAGCCCTTTATTTCGTTTGTTGTGGTTTCTTTTACTTTATCATTATCAATTTGTAGCAACTTTCTAAAAAAGTGTTTTATCGCCATTAAAACGGCTCTTATGTAAGAATCGAGATTATTGTTTTCTTGCTCTAACTTCTGATTTTTAATTCTTAAGTATTTAGGTTCCTTCTGGATATTCTCATTTTCTTTTTGAGATATTTATATGATTTAGCATATTCATCAACTGTAATATAAACCTTTTGTATTTTAGGTTGCATTTCCATAACTTTTTTAGTTTGCTCGATAACCTTATTCATAGAGTTAAAAGTATCTTTTTTATCCTCATCAATATCTAGTTTTTCCTTTATTATCTGCATAACTATCGGGCTCCTTTCAAGCATATAAAAAAGGTTAACTGAAATTAACCTTTCATATATTGAAAGTCGATTAGTTTGACTAATTTCCCTATGGTGGAGCTGAGGAGAATTGAACTCCTGTCCGAAATAAATCCCAAATGAATTTCTACAAGTTTATTC
>CALWGP010000164.1 GCA_944380095.1 uncultured Lachnospiraceae bacterium
AACTCAATCGTCCCGGGCGGCTTGCTCGTAAGATCATACATAACCCGGTTCACGCCCTTTACCTCGTTGATAATACGCGTCATAACCCTGGAAAGCACCTCGAAAGGAATCTCCGCCGCTTCCGCAGTCATGAAGTCGGATGTAATGACCGCACGCAGTGCCACCGCATAGTCATAGGTCCGTTCATCTCCCATAACGCCCACGGAACGCATGTTGGTCAGGGCTGCAAAATACTGGCCCAGCCCTTTGTCGCAGCCGGCTTTCGCCAGTTCTTCCCGGTAGATGGCGTCGGCGTCCTGAACGATGCGGACTTTGTCTGCGGTTACCTCGCCGACAATCCGGACGCCCAGTCCGGGACCGGGGAACGGCTGACGGTACACAAGGTATTCCGGAATCCCCAGCTCCAGTCCTGCCCGGCGCACTTCGTCTTTAAACAGCAGGCGGAGAGGTTCAATGATTTCCTTGAAATCCACGCAGTCCGGAAGGCCGCCCACATTGTGGTGGGATTTGATCACGGCGGACTTGCCCAGGCCGCTCTCGATCACGTCCGGATAGATGGTTCCCTGCACCAGATAATCCACGGCCCCGATTTTTTTCGCTTCTTCTTCAAATACGCGGATGAATTCTTCCCCGATAATCTTTCTCTTACTCTCCGGCTCTGTCACTCCGGCCAGCTTCGAATAAAAACGCTCCTGCGCGTTGACACGGATAAAATTCAGATCATACTGACCCTGGGGGCCGAAAACGGCTTCCACCTCGTCGCCCTCGTTTTTCCGAAGAAGGCCGTGGTCCACAAATACGCAGGTCAGCTGTTTGCCCACTGCTTTGGACAAAAGCACCGCTGCCACGGAAGAATCCACGCCGCCGGAAAGGGCGCACAGTACCTTGCCGTTTCCCACTTTTTCCCGCAGCTGGCGGATCGCGGTTTCCACAAAGGAGTCCATTTTCCAGTCCCCGCTGCAGCCGCAGACACTGTAAACAAAATTGGAAAGCATCTGTTTGCCTTCCTGGGTGTGCATCACTTCCGGATGGAACTGCACTGCGTACAGGTTTTTCTCCGGATTTTCCATCGCCGCCACAGGGCATACCGGGGTATGCGCCGTAATCCGGAAGTTGTCGGGCGCTTTTTCAATATAGTCCGTATGGCTCATCCAGCAGATCGTTTTTTCCGATACGTTTGAAAACAGTGCGCAGGTGCGGTCCACCTCCACTTCCGTTTTGCCGTATTCGCTGACCGGCGCGGTCTTTACGCTGCCGCCCAGCAAGTGCGCCATCAGCTGGGACCCATAGCAGATTCCCAGAATCGGAATCCCCAGCTCGAAGATCTCCTTCGGGCAGCTGGGAGAATCCTCGCCGTATACGCTGTTGGGCCCTCCTGTAAAGATGATTCCTTTCGGATTCATTTCCTTAATCTTTTCAAGGCTCATGGTACAGGGATGGACTTCGCAGTACACATTGCATTCCCTGACCCTTCTGGCAATCAGCTGATTATACTGCCCGCCGAAGTCGAGGACAATCACAAGTTCTCTATCCATTGAGTTCCTCCTGGAGTAAAATCCAAAACGCCGGCGCTTTGGGATCAATCCTGTCGCCGACGCTTTATGACATGTTTCACTGTCGCAGCTTATCCGAAAATCACTGCACCGCAAAGCCGGTCAGACACCGCTTCTCCTGCTTTGCGGATTCGCCTCAGTAGCTGCAACAGTATTATAAATGCAGTTCTTCTTCCTGTCAAAACTTTTTTCCAAAGATCACGGCCAGGTATTTTATGTCCGCTGGCCGAAAGTCTCCCACTTGTGTCCTTTATAACGTATGATATAGCAAATGGCCCTAAATGCCCAGTCGATAATCATCGCAACCCAGATTGCCAGCAGTCCGAAATGGAACACATAGGTGAAAACATAGGCTGCCACCACGCGGAACAGCCACATGGACGCAATGGAAATCCCCATGGGCCAGACCACGTCCCCCGCTGCCCGGAGGGTATTGGGGATGGAGAAGGACGGCACCCAGATGAGAATCGCCATCACGGCATGGAAACGCATCACTTCCACTGCCATCTGCGAAGCTTCCGGCCCCAGGCTGTAAAACTTCACGATCGTAGGAACGGCAAAATAAATTGCTGCGGAAATAGCCGTAACGCCGATCAGGGCGATCTTGCACAGTTTTTTTGTATAGTAACGGGCCTGGTCATAACGTCCTGCCCCCACGCAGACGCTGACTACGGATACAATCGCCAGGTTGATGGCGATCCCGGGAAGGATGTCCCAGTTTGCCAGGGTATTGGCTACCGCATTCGCCGCAATGGCTGCCGTGCCCATCGTGGAAACCGCACTGATTACCAGGATTTTTCCCAGCTGGAACATGCTGTTTTCCATTCCGTTGGGAACGGCGATATAAAGGATCTTTCCAATCAGCTTCCGGTCAAACTTCAATCTGACCTGTCCGCAGAGGTTGATCACCTTGTTTTTGTTAAACATCAGGGCAAGAATAACAATGGCTGCCACATAACGGGACACCGTGGTAGGAATCGCCACACCGGCCACTCCCATATGCAGCCCGAAAATGCAGATGGCATTTCCCACTACATTGATGGCGTTCATCAGAAGGGACACCCACATGGTCACCTTGGCGTTATTCATCGCCCGAAACAGGGCCGCGCAGGAATTGTACACCGCAAGCGCCACAAAGGAGTAGGCTGTAATAATCAGATACGTCTTGCAGGCCTGCATTACGTCCGGTTCAATCTGTCCGAACATCAGATGAAGAAGGGGATCATGGGCTGTCAGGAAAACCACTGTAATCACAAAGGCCAGCAATGTTGCAAACAGCAGAATCTGCCAGGCCGCCCTGCAGGCGTCCCCCTGCTTTTTCTTTCCCAGGAAATGTCCCGCCACTACCGCGCCGCCGGTAGCCAGGGCCGAAAAAATATTGATGAGCAGGACATTGACCGTATCCACCAGCGAAACGCCGGAAACCGCAGCCTCGCCCGCTACGGAAACCATAATCGTATCCGCCATACCTACCGCAATCGCCAATACCTGCTCAATCAGCAATGGAATAATCAGTTTTCTCAAATCCCTGTTCGAATACAGCATTTTCTTCTCTCCCGTATCTCATTCTTTTACTTCATCTTTACATGCAATTTACTTCATACTAAACCGTTTTTTCTGCAATGTAAATATCGTTTCAAAGATGATGGAGATATTTTTCCCTTGTAGCCGGGCCGGGATTGACCTGTTCCAGGCGTTCTGTGATGTCTGCTGGTGTTTCATTAGGAATAAAAATAATCATAATTCCGTTTTACATCTCCATTATAAATACTTAAACAAATCCCAAAACAGATAATAAACGCCAGCTTTTTGTATGTGTCGGACATAGTGCTCTATTACAAGCATCTTCCATTCGTTGTTCTTATGCTTTCCACCAATTGCTTTTTTAAAAACTTGAATTATGTACTTCCAAATATTCCCTTATTAATGGCAGTATATATTCTACGGATTCCAGCTGTGCTTTTGCTTCATCCGCGGATGCTATGAAAAAATCATTATAATCGCTTTCTTCTCTTTTCATTTTCAATCTTGCCAGGCGTCTGCCCATTTCTCCCGGGAACTTACCAGTGGCAACAAATTCTTTATTGAAATGTGCCACAACATCTTTATGCCGTTTGAAATCAATACTTTCTAACGCAAGGACAGCACGTACCCCGTAAAACACCGCATAATAAGAGCGATTAATACAGTTCTATAAAATCCATTATCAAAACACATTTTTGCACTTTTATAAGTTTCTTCCGCAAGAGAAAATCTGTATCTCGATA
>CALWGP010000165.1 GCA_944380095.1 uncultured Lachnospiraceae bacterium
AAGGTGCCGGACGCCTCGGCCACCCAGGCCAGCAACGGCCGGCCGGTGAGGTTATCGGCATAGAACGCCTGCACCTGGTAGTCCCCGCTGCGCGGCAGCTCGGTGTTGGTGATGGCCAGGCCGCAGCGCTGCGCCACGGCCTGGGCAAACGCCCACAGCGTCATGGGAAAATTGCCCTGGATGCTGCGCAGCCAGGTGGACTGCATGCCGTCCAGCTTGCTGACGGCGTCGTAGGCGTAGATTTTGTAGGTGTTGCGGCTTTGGCGCGTTGGCTTGACGGCCCAGTAGGTGCCGTACAGCGTGCGCGTGCCGGCGGCGTCGGCCCGGTAGTGGCGCAGGCGCGTGCCGGATGTGATGGCCAGGGCGCTGCCCGGCTCCACCCAGATTGTGATCTCCAGCTTATTGGCGCAGGTCCCGCCGGGGCACAGGTCGTCGGTGCTGGAGACGGTCTCGGTCACCGTCAGCGCGCGGATGGCGTTGGCCCCTGCTGTGCCGGCGGCGATCTCGGTGCCGTCGTCCAGCACCAGGATGTTTTTAAGCATAGGCACCCCCTAGCACTCTTGGATTTGCAGCGTCATGTCGCGCCAGACTCCGCTTTTGAGCCGCTGCAGGGCCGCGCCGCGGTTGGCGCAGTAGCAGATGCGGGTTGTCGTCTGCGTCACGTCGGCGGTGGTAGACGCCACCGGGCATGTGAACGCGAACGTCGTCTTGCCTTGCAGCAGGCCCAGCAGGTAGGCGCAATCCTCGTTGTCGAGGTAGCCGTAGGTCAGCGTGCAGGACAGCACGCCAGAGCGCAGCACCTCGCGGTGGTAGATGCCCATCTCGTCGGCGCCGCTGTCGTCGCTCTCGACGTCGGTGTACTGGATGTCGGCCGTTTCGGTCGGCACCGGCAGCGGCTGGCCGTCGATCTGCAGCAGGTTCGTGCGCTGTAAGATCATACCGTACCCCCTAACATGATGGCGCGGCTGGCCTGCCAGCGCGCGTTGGCGCGGCCGATGTCGTCGTCACCGATGTGGATGCCGTAGACGGCTTCCAGGATCAGGCGCAGCAGGTCGATGACCTCTTGCAGCAGGGCAGCGGTGTCCGCCGTGCCGTACAGCCCGGGCCGCGCGGGAGCGGTGCCTGTGCCCGGCGCGCCGGACGTGAGGGCGGTGCGCATGCGGTTGGTCGCCATTGCATTCGGCTGCAAATCCTCGGCCATAAAGGCGGTCAGC
Source organism: uncultured Lachnospiraceae bacterium (assembly GCA_944380095.1). GTDB lineage: Bacteria > Bacillota > Clostridia > Lachnospirales > Lachnospiraceae > Gallintestinimicrobium. The sequence goes on from CALWGP010000165.1 coordinate 1,215, forward strand.
TGGCCCATAGCGTCGGTCACGCGGTAGATATTGCTGGTAATGCCTTTGGCAAGGCCGCTCATCATATCGGGCATCCATTTTTCATATTCGCGCAGAGGGCCAATGTCTGGGCGGGAAAAGTGGATCATGGATGCAATGGCACCTGCTACGTCTGCCACGGCTCCCACTACATCTGATATTTTCGACTTGATACCGTCTACCAGGCCACTGATCATATCAATGCCCCATTTTAGAGCCTGTTTTGGCAGCCCCTTCAAGAAGTCAATCGCGGACCGCATTCCCCCGGTAACGGCATCTTTCAAGGCTCCAGCCATGGACGTAATGCCTTTCCCTACGCTTGCAAGGACTTGCTTTCCGAGGCCGAGCCAGTTAAATGCCGTTACCACAGACACAATCGCCTGAATGATTTGCGGCAGGTTTGCTACCAAATCTGGAATTGCCTGTATCAACCCGCTTCCCAGCATCACAATGAGCTCCAAGCCTGCGGCCAGCATTTTCGGTGCGTTATCATTGATGAGGCCGGCAATATTTGTGATAATCTGCGGCACATACTCGATAAGCGTAGGGAGCGCCTCAACCAAGCCTTGCCCCAGCTTTAAGATCATTTCTATGCCAGCATCTACAAGCGTTCCGAAGTCTGCCCGCAGCTGCTCTGTGAATTGCAACACCATGGGCAGCGCATTGGCGAGAAATTCCGGGATGCCCTGAACGAACCCGTCGCCCAGGCTTTGGATGAGTTGCGTGCCGGATGTGAGAATCTGCGGCACCATGGTTTGAAGTCCACTTACCAGCTGCGGCCCGAGGGTGGACACAAAGGTCACCAGCGCGCCTGGCAAGGCCGACAAGATGTTCCATACGGCCGGCAGCAGGTTGCCGGTCAGGAATGTCGTCAGCGTCGTGGCCAGGGCGTTGAGGCTTGGCCCCAGGTCGCGCCCCAGCGTGAGGTTGGCTAAGACGTTGGAAAACGACGCCTGCAAGGCGCTCAGGCTGCCTGTGATGGTCGTCTCGGCTTCCAGCGCGGTGGTGCCGGTGATGCCCATCTCGGTCTGTACAACATGGATGGCTTCGATCATCTTATCAAAGCCAATGCTGTTTACGTTTTCGGCCGTGGCCACCATCGTGTCGCCCAGCACGCCGCTGTCATTGATGAGGCGGGCCATTTCGGACTGCGTGCCGCCGTAGCCGAGTTTGAGGTTGTCCAGCATCTCGTAGTTGCCACGCGCCAGGCTCTGGTAGGTCTGGGTGATGGTCTCCATGCTGGTGCCCATTTTGTTGGCGTTGTCGGCCATGTCGGTGACGGCGGTGTCGGCC
>CALWGP010000166.1 GCA_944380095.1 uncultured Lachnospiraceae bacterium
ATTGTAAAAGGGCCATATTCCCTATCCGGTATTCCAATGGATTTATTATCGTTAAAGGTGTCCCTATAGCGAAAATAGATCGGATAGGCATCAACCTTAATTGTGATCGTATATTGATCTTCTGCGTATGTAAGGGAATTACTTGAAATACGGACCGCATACTGATATTCATGATCAGGATTATTTGCATATTCTCGTGCTCCTCCCGGATCAAGTGCTGTCCAACTATCAAGTTCTACCGTCTCATCCCCAGTCACCGGTGCATGCCATTCATCTGGTATCGTATTAACATCATCAGTATAGAAGAACTCATATCTTTGACCAGGAATATAACCAACATTATCTGGATCACACCATGGATGATTGCATGAGTTATCCGCTTCAGGTGGCTGTGTTAAATGATATCCCGCTTTAACATTAAAAAGGAATAAGTGAGTCACACGAGAAGAAAAAGTCGAAGATGCCATCTGATATTCGTTTCCGTCTTCAAAAGGTTGAGGACCATTATTCCAATATACAATATCTACTCCTTCACTGCTCTGTTTGTCTCCAACCCATAAATCAAGTTTCAGTGAACTATTTTCCGTTTGTTTGTACTGTGGTTCAAAATGAAGGTCTTCGTAAATACCATTCTCATTTGTTACTTTTATTTCATATTCATACTCTCTATCACGTAGATCCGCGTTTCGCTTTGTTACTTTAATATATATTGAATATTCCCCCATCGTTACCGTTGTCTCTTCGTCTTGCGGTGCTACCGAAGGATGCTCTGGTAATGGAATATTTTGTTTATTTAAGCGAAGACTTACAAGTCTTTGGTCCCGAATTGTGGAAAACGGACCAATTTCAACAGAAGTACTTCCTTTGGCAAACTCTTTCCCGTCAGGTAATTCTTCGTCCTCATTTGGTTGATGCAAAAATGACTGATCATCAAAAATCACCTTATACTCATCCCGCTTTGAGAAGGTAACAGTGATCTCCGTATTTCCACTAATCTCATTCTCCAGCTCACAGCCATACTGCTCTTCATAAGTCAGATCCTGCTCAGTAAGAGTATCACCTACCTTAATCTCTATCTTCTCAATGATATAATTTGCACCGGTTGTACTATTCAAATCTGTTTCCACTGACCACTCAAGGTTTTCACCTTTATAGACTTTTACAATCTTTTGGGCAGTTTCTGCATCACTGTTTTCTACAGTCACTTCCTCTTTTATCAGGTTACCTTCGCTGTCCACACTGCTGTTGCTTACAGCAATTTTACCACTAGCGTATACCGGGGCCGCATCATCCCCGATATTATTACCGGTAGCCTTCAAGGTTACCTCATAGTACTCCCAGTAATTCAGCACTACCTCATCCTTCAATTCGATAGCGCCCACACCGTCCGTACTATAGTAAGTTGTTCCACTATACTGTCCGATGAAGACACAGGGTGCACCATTTACCGACGCTCCATAGTAGGTAAAATGTCTACCGCTCCCCGTATCAATCTCGGTGTCAATACCAGCTTCATTTACCCATCCCATAGGAATTTCTGAAGGAAATTCATTTTCATTTAAGACATTTCCTTCCTTATCCTTCGCCACAACCTTCTGCATGGGTACAGCCTGCGGTTCCGTCCCGTCTTTCGCCGGAGCCCTCATCGGCCTTGCCTGCGCTGTCCCGTCGTCCGACAGGCCCATCACCTTCTCCAAAAATTCTACGGTCATGGGATCAGGCACTTCCAGCTCTTCCTCTTCCGGATCCTTCTTCTCTTCCTCTTCTTCCCCGGGCACTTTTTCCTCGTCGGTCAGCCCATCTTCCTTCTCCAGGAGTCCTTCCCCTTCGCCGGGAATCAGAGTGTCGCCGGGAAGACCGATATTGCCTTCCGTACCGCCCTGGGTTCCTCCGGGAACGGCAGGGGATTCAGGAGTATCGCTGCTTTCCTCTTTCCCGTCTGTACCGGAACCTTCGCTTCCGGTATTGCCAGAGTTGCCGCTGCCGCCTTCTTCTCCGGTATTCCCGGTGTTGCCGCTGCCGCCTTCACTTCCGGTATTCCCGGAATCGCCGCTGCCGCCTTCGCTTCCGGTATTCCCGGTGTTGCCGCTGCCGCCTTCGTTGCCGGTATTCCCGGAATCGCCGCTGCCGCCTTCGTTGCCGGTATTCCCGGAATCGTCGCTGCCGCCTTCATTGCCGGTATTTCCGGAATCGCCGCTGCCGCCTTCTTCTCCGATATCTTCGGAACCGTTATTGCCGCCTTCACTTCCGTTATCTTCGGAACCGTTATTGCCGCCTTCCTCGTTCTGGGACGCTGCGCCGTTATCTCCGGCAGGGTCTTCGCTTCCGCTTTCCTGGGGTTCCTGGCCTGCGTCGGCTTCCGCTGCCAGCACCTGGCTGTGGCCCCCGATTTCGCCCTGCAGCCCGATGTTTCCCGTTATGGACAGGGACGGGCAGCACAGGAGGGCGATCAATGCCCATGCGCACAGCACACGGATCCTTTTCCTCCATTTCCTATTTTTCACAGGACGCATCTGTTTCTTCCTCCTCCCTGTTCCGTCTCCGGAACATCAACACGCACAGTAACAGCGCAGACCCTGCCATCAGGATCACCGGCCCTGCAATGGCCGTCTCGTCCCCGGTCTTCACCCCGCCCACGGTGCTTCCTGCCGGGGCCGTTGGGATCTGGATCCCTGCCGTCTGCTGGGGCTGTTTGACCGGCGTTTGCGCAGGGGACGAATCCTCGCTGTCCTCCCCGCCGCCGGCTGCGGGCGCGCTGTCTTTCCAGCAGCTGTTTTCAAACTTCACCTGGTCTGCCTTCTCGCCTTTCGCATTGTAGGCCATTACCTTGCAGTCCAGCTGGCCTTTGCTGTTGGTATAGTAATAAAGGTCTACCGCATACACGGTCCGGTCGTAGCTGTAACGGTCCTTTTCTTCGTCGATCTGCTGGTACAGGCTGTAGCGGTAGTACGCCACTTCGTCCGACCTAACTTCCAGCTCCCGGCATTGGTCCCCTTCCAGTTCAAACCGGTAGGTCCCGCCGCTTCCGCCGTCCGGCAGCGGCGCATCCGCACTTTCTGCCTCCAGCACATACGTAAACGTGTCCCCGGCGCCTTCCACATTTGTTTCAAATTCCTGGCACACCGGGATCCTTGCCGTTACGCCGGGAGCGGAGGAAGCCGGCCCGTCTGACGCCATGGCCGTGCCCTGCATCCCGATGAAAAGGGCCGCCGACGCAAGCAGCGCCGCTGCGCCGGTTACGATCCTCTCACCTGTCTTTGCTCTCATCCTCTTTCTCCCTCCTCCTTTTCTTTTTCTTCTTCCTTCTTTGCCGCAGTTTTAACACCAGGACCGTCAGGATCATCACCAGCAGGATTGCTGCAAGGATCCATGCCCAGCCCGGGATTCCCGAAACCTCTTCCAGCCGGTCCACCCCGTTGCCGAAGTTGAGCGGCTCTTCTTTTTCCGGATACACTTCCCCCGTCAGCCGGCCCACCAGGATGTTGCGGCCGTTGGTCATGCTGGTGGTACAGGTGCTCAACAATACCAGCCGGTCCTTCGTGGTCACTTCCAGCTTGCGCAGGTACAGCGCCCTTTCCAGGATGTCATCCAGGTAGGCCTGCCTTTCTTTTGTCCCTTCCCCGCACACCCAGAAAAGATCGTCGTATGCGTCTACCGTCAGGAATGCGAAAAATTCAACGCCATGGTCCTTGCCCCCGAAAAACAGGTTCCCGTACGGGTGGGCGTCGAAATACTTTTCCTCCGAAAACAGGCCGATATCCCCGAACATCTTGTTTTTTTCCATGTGGTGTCCGTAGATGATGCTGTTGAAATCCGAGAAGTCCGGCGCGTTCATACAGTTTAAAAAGATCGCGCCGCTTAGGGAAAAGTTCCCTTCCAGGTCCATGTTGACGTACTTCTCATTGTCCTGCGCCTGCAGCAGCGGGTAGTTGATGGAAGTGTCGTTGACCCTGATCCAGCCGATCACTTCCGGGTTGATGGCCCGCAGCTCCTCGTAGGAGCGCGTGTCCTCCTCCGTGGGGACATAGGCCTCGTAGCTGGCCGCATCCGCAGCCAGGTATACCTGGTTTGCGTCCCACAAAGAGTAGCCCGACAAAAGCATGGCGGAAAGGATCAGCACCAGCGCGGCCAGGTTCACCGCGCCGTCCGCCAGCCGGACCACGAATTTCAGGACTTTTACCAAAGGCGACATAGCCGACTCCTTCCGTCCCCGTCACAGGGGATGCCTGATGTTGAAAGAAAGGGGGACGTGGACCTGGCCGCCACATCCCCCAGAAAGCAGGATGGCATCCCGCCTTTTTCCCCGTCTTCCTTATTTTGCCTTTATTCTGGTTTTATCAGCGTTCAGAACTTCTTCTGGTTTTGGTGAACACAAACAGGAACAGTGCACCGCAGCCAAGCAGCAGCATCAGCGCGAACGGAAGTACGTTGATGATGACGCCGGTGGTGGGGATGTACAGGTGTGTATTGGTAACATTCACGATGTTGGAATCCTTACCAAGTTCTTTCTCATTGACATCCAGTGCAGCTCCATATGACTCGGGTCCCTCAACAGTCCCTGTCTGATCTCCATTCAATTTGATGGTTGCAGAAGGTTTGTAGTTTGCAGTCGCTGTTTCGTCAATATCCACTGTTGTTCCGGCCGGAACGTTTTTAAAGACAATGCTCTCACCATTGGACAATTTGAAGCTGTGTTTGCCTTCTTGCAGGTTTATCGGGGTGCCGTTTGCGGTAATCCCTCCCAGGGAGTCTTCATCCGTACCCGCAGGGAAATTAAAGGTAGCGGTAAAGGAGAATTTAGTGGTATCACCGGTTGCTTGCGTTCCGTTGCTCATAACGGTCTTATCTAAGTACAGGGAGCCATATGTATTATAGTCGGGTTTGGGATCAGGATCTTCCTCCGGATTCTCCGGATCGCCGCCGATACCGGCATTATACACATAGGTGTTCTCGAAATTGAAACCGTTCGAATCAGGAGTTTCTCCTGCATCCCCAACTTTTTCACCAGTCGGTAATGTGTTCCCTTCATCATCCACGAGTCTGGTCACTACAATCCCCGCAATTGCAAAGCTGCCATCGCCCGGGTCCTCTACATATACTTCTACGCTATATTTTGCTTCGGACATATCCAGTACAGCGGTGCCTTCAATATCTGTCCACTGTGTTCCACCTGCATTATATGCAGATGTTTCCGTTACTTCATAGTAATATACACCGGCTTCGGTAAAGGCACCAAAACTCAACTTTGCAGTCTTCTTAACTGTGCCGTCTCCATCTGTATCGTCTATATCCGCAAATGAAATCTTATTATTGTCACCAATCGTCAGATCCGGTGTTTTATTCGCAGCAACGTATTTTTCGTCCGAATTGCCCTTCTTAGCCTCAAATTCAAAAGTAAAATCTTTCCACTCTGCTGCGTTGTAGGTCTTGCTCATCCACACTTCTGTGGGAAGCGTGCCCTCTCCCAATCCACCTGCATTCGCAGACACAACCGTAGCCATGCCAAATACCATCGCCAGTGACAGCACCAGCGCAAGAAGCTTTCTCATCTTCTTCATGATCTGTTCCTCCTGAATTGTTTTTATGTGGCGGCCGGCCGGAAGGCTATATCCTCCTCGTCCGGATCACCGCAATGACCTTGCCCTTTATGTCCGACAGATCCACGCACCCGTAAATCCGGCTGTCCGTCGCCTCCGGCCGGTTATCCCCCAGCAAGAACACCTGACCCTCCCCGACCGTCAGCGGGAAGTCTACCCCCTGCGCAAACTGCGTCGTCTCGTAGTAGATGTCCTGGGATACCTGCACCGCACCGTTTATAAGCAGGCCATCCTCGGTAATGTCTACGGTGTCGCCCGCCATTGCGACCACCCGTCCTGTCCCGTCCCGCCCTTCATAGCGAAACGCCGCCACATCCCCTGTCTCAAACCGCTTATCCAGACGGTAATACAATACCAGATCCCCGCTGACAATGGACGGTTCCATGGATGTGTCGGATATCCGGACGAATCCGTAAACAAATGTAAATACAGCAAAGACACAGCCGATGATCAATACGATCTTCAACCCCAGCTGCGTCAGATCCAGCATCAGGGATTCCATCCCGCAGGACTCCTTTCCTGCAGGACCTGCCTTCCGGGCGCCTGTCCCTGCTCCTGGTTTCTTCCGCTTCTTCCCTGCTGTCGGGGTACAAAGCTCTGAAATGACTCCTCCTCCCCCTTTCTGCCCTGCGGGCATGTTCCGGGACGTAACTATCCTTCACCCGGATATTTGTCCCGCGATAAAGAAAATACAAAAATCCGGAAAGGTACACTTTTCCGGATTGACAAAAAATATATGATATTATAGAATAATATAACGTACATAGAGAAAATACTTGTGTCCGTAAAAGTGTACTTTTACGGATTCTTTTTATGCCTTTCCTTGATCTTTTTTATCCTTTTTATTCTTCCCGCGGGATCTTCCTGGCATGTTCGTAAAAATAGGTCCGGCC
>CALWGP010000167.1 GCA_944380095.1 uncultured Lachnospiraceae bacterium
AATTTTGCCCGCTTTTAGGGGGCTTGGTTTTGTGCGCTTTTTTCGGAATGGTGCCTAAATTACAATGTTTCAACCTTTCCTCACTTTCAAATAATCATCACTTAGAAAACGGTGTCGGAATTATTGCTAACTTCCCATCCATATGCGGGATAAGACCAAGAAGCAGAAAAACTAAATTTTCCTACTCCAATTGAATTAATTTCACAAGTGTTCCAAGTGTGTGCATAATACGTTCTTGCATGTCCATGATATTGGGAAAAACTACTGTTATAAATACCTTGGGCGGAAAAACCATAGCCCATATAACATGTTTCTTTTAAATCATCCGAAACATACACTTGATCCTGATACTGAAACACTACTCCTTTGCTGCTGTCAATGCTATATGGGTTTGTAAGGGTAATATTCTTACCATGTCCGTCGTGAACATATCCAGAGGAAGATACTAAAGCAGGAACTGTTCCAGAAGTATTACAAAGCGAAACACCGACAGCATCCAGTCCACCTACGTCTTTAGCACCAAACATAACTGAAGGTGGTGGAATATGTGTTATGGTTTGGATAAGTCTCGCAACTATAAATGTACACATTATTCAAATTCAGATAATTTTCCAGGGTCTCATAACTTAATTGTGTATTTTGTGTAAGGACTGCATTATAAGGGTAAGAAGATGGGAAATTATTTATGATTTGCAAAGCTCCCTCCATATCATTTGCGGTATATTTTAACAGAACCGTATGTACATTGTTAGAATCAACAATATTTGTATTATTGTTGACTTCATTCATAGAAAGAACTTCATCTACAAAACGTTGTTTATCATTATATTCTGGTTCATTTGCAAAAACGGAAAAACTAGTTGTAGAAAAAATAAACGCTATCAGCAAAATGCAGAATAATTTTTTTACTCGCAACATAATACTTGTCCTCCTAAATGTTAATTGTTTCTTTACAATTTAGTATTGTTAATAGACTAAGTATATGAGATACGTTTGGATTCCTTTCCGTTACTTATATATTTACATTTGGTTTATGGTCGCAAAGCCACGAGCATAAGACATCTCGTTGTCTAAACTGTCAAATTGAAAGGTGATGATCTAACCTTTGCCCAAGAGTTTGCACGCACGTAAGAAAGTCAGTCATCCTTCACATTCACAGTATTTGTGATTGTATAAGCAAAGCCGGAGAGAAAACGGATTGAAAAATACAGCTGTTCTAAATAAAAGAAAACTTGTGTCAATTAACAGCGCAGGCACATATGTTCAATGGAATTTCCTCCTGTCAATATAAAATATTTTAGGGTTGGTTGTCTTTGTTTGCAGTTATGATATATTCTTATTTCCTGCAATGAACATCATATAAGTTCTAAATGCAACAGTTTTATTAAGAGGTATTTCCAACGCATTCCCTACATAAACAATGCGATTATTATCCGTGACATCTTGCCATGAAGAATGGGACATTGCTCTGAATTTCACCCAAACAGCTTCATATCCATTCCCAATCAAATCAAGACCTACTTTTGCAGAATCATTTCCTGCAAAATAGGAGGATTTAACGTCAACGCCGGTTCAAAGACATTGCATTAACAACAAATAAAGCGCTATACTGTTTACATATTTTTTATAATTAAACTATACACTAATTTATCTGTTTTGTGTAAAAAAAGGAACAAATGGTATTAAAAAAGTCTTAAACAGAAGAAATATGCTTGATATTGACTATCGCTTCCTTTTAAGACAAATATAGTACCGTTTATTCCACATCACTTACACTTACAAAATATATGGTATAATAACCGCAGACTGGCGGTGCGCGGGCTGTTTGGCATCTGAAAGCACACAGCTGGGCGACCGGAGGGAGATACTAGGCTTGCGCGCCACAGGCGTGGTATAATGTTTACCAACAGACTTGTACGCAAGCTGCTCAACGCAGTGAAGATACACATCTAGGACAACGTGGGCATTTTGTGCGGAAAGCCCACCGCAGGTATTGGATGCCAAGTAGAAACAACCTATAAGGAGACAGAAGAATGAATCTTATTATTTGTGACGACAATCCTATAGAACTGCAGAGGCTGCAGGAAAGATTAGAAGCATACAAAAAAGAAAAAAATAAAAATATTCGGACTGTTTGCTATGAACATAGTGCGGTTCTTTATGATGATTTGGACAGGAAACAGATGGGGGACATTTACATTCTTGATATTGATATGCCTGTGATGAGCGGACTTGAGCTTGCACAAAAAATTCATGCGATTGATATGAATATTCCGGTAATCTTCCTGACCGCACATCCGGAATATGCCTCCTCGGCATTCAAGGTACAGGCTTTTCGCTATGTCTCCAAAATGCAGATCGAAACAGAGCTCAGGGAAGCAGTGGACAACGCCATCCAATATCGGGAAAAGCTATGCAAATTTTCCTGCCTTACGATCAAAACAGATGGAAATTGTTTTCGCATTCCTTATGACCAAATTCAGTATGCAAAAAAAATGGGAAAAAATATTGAGCTGCATACACTTTTCAGAAGCTTTTTGTATCGAGATGATATGAAAAGGTTGCTGGAGGCGTTGAACGATAGTCGCTTTGTGCGGATTGACCGAAGCTGTATGGTCAATTTGGATTTTGTCGAGGGATACACGGAACATTTCGTCCAAATAGCAGGAGCTCCCGAATTACCTGTCAGCAGAAGAATGCTGCCAGATTTCAAGCGTGCCTTCGCAAAGAGATGGATGGTGGATATCGCTCAAAGGAAAAAGGGGGCGGGTTCCACATGAATCCTGTGTTTGAAATAGCAACAACCGCAATCGAAAGTGTTTTGTGTCTCAGTGCTGTTGCTGAAATGGCGGGAAAGCGTTACGGCGGACGGAAGCACTTTGCTTTGCTGTTTGGCCTGGTTATGGGTATGACGATCGTAGTGACTTTTTTCAATACGCTGGCTTCTTTTTCCTTCGTGACTGTCGTAGTTGCTATTATATATATTGTTTTTACATCAAAATTTCTTTCACGGGGGCACTGTTTGATCCGATCGACAGCCTGCATGATAACTTTATTCTTTTTACATAGTTTCGATTATATCATTGGTTTTTCCACAGCACTCTCCATTGCTGATTCTCCTTCGATCTATCATGGATATGATGCCATGATGCATAATTCAACAACTAGGGTTATCTACACGCTGATCAATAAATCACTTCAAACAGTACTGTTCCTTCTGGTCAGGCCCTATTTACATCATGTGGCAGTATTACCACGACGCTTATTAAAAACGCTGCTCCTTATTATGACCGCAGCCTACATCATCATGTCATCTCTGATTCAAATGATTGTTACCGACTCACTTTATGTTATGCAGATAGCGGTGATTTTCTCCTGGGTTTTTATTATGATTGGTATGCTCTCGTGTATTTTTATTGTAATATTGTTCTCAAGATACCAAGAGGAAAAAAATAAAAGCAGCTTATCATTGCTGGCCAATCAATTGATGGAAAAGAAT
>CALWGP010000168.1 GCA_944380095.1 uncultured Lachnospiraceae bacterium
ACTTTTGGTTCATCTAATCTTGCCATTTTTTTCTCCTTCCCGCCAGCTATTAAGCTAAGCCATTGTTCTTTTTTAGTATAAGTTTTGTCTTTTTTCTTTCTATACTTAGGTAATTCTATAATATGCATTTCTAGCATATCTGTTGCCTCTTCTTCTTCCTGTGTGTATCCCAAATTTATGTAGTTTTCATCTTTTGTTTTATCTAACTTCATATGTGCTATCTCGTGGTATGAGTTTACTTTGTATAGATTATAATTTAATATTAGTATTATTACAGAAGGCTTTATATTTTGATATTTTTCTCCAACTAATAATTGTGTAGCTATGTTCTTGCTCATATAATAGACGCCTCTTTGTTTTGTATTGTATTTATTTTTTACTTGCATCTCTACATCAACTATTTTGTTATTGTCTGTTTCTGCTCTAATATCTAGTACACTTAGTTTTTCTTTTAGTGTATCTTTTGGTATTTCTGCATTTTTAACTATTGCCTTCTTGATTTTTACATTTAAAATTGAACTTAAGAAGTCCTCTAATATTTCACTTTTTTCTTTTTTAGTAAAAACTCTCTTAAAAATGACATCATTTAATAGTGGAAAATTCTTTATGTTATTTGGAATATTTTCCATTTTGCTCCTCTCTATTATAGCAAAACAGAAATTAAAATGCAACGATTTTTCGAAACCAGTTTATTTTGCTACAATTACTTATTTTTATAGTTTTATAGGAAAAATATTAAGAATTAATAATGCATTATTTGCAATTTGCTTTTGATTGTTAATTTTGAAAATAAGCTTATTGATTAATAGTATTTTGTATTTTAAAATTGTATGATGCTATTTTATATTGTTTTCCAAGTTATGTCAATATCTATATGATTTTTTATGTCAAAAACTTTCCGACAAAATTCGACAAACCTCTAAATTGATAGTCATTTCAATTAATAAACAGTTTGTTTACAGTAGATCATATATAATTCATATGCGTAGAAAATTAGCACAAATAAAAGCTATATGCTTCTATTTATGCTATGTTTGATTTATCTCTAGTTTATGATATATTACTTGAATTTATATCGCTACTTGTATAAATTCTATATTAGAATTTGATAAAGAAGTATTAATAATATTCGCTCTATTGTTAGTAAACAATTCATACAAATTGCCTTTTAAATATACTTTTAATGATGCATTATTTGAACTTAAAGAAGCACCAAAAAAAGATCGATAAAAATCTGTTTGATATGGTTCAATTATTATTTTTCCATTTAAATTAGCCTCTATTGTAATTTCTCCTTGTAAATTTTCACAATTAAGAAAAGCAAAAGTCATGATTTCTACATTGTTAGGAATTAATGAAGGGCCTTTTGTAAGATTTATGCATCCTTCAAATATAGAAGAAATATCCTTAACACTAATTGGAATTTCTGTAGCTTGTCTTACAGAAGTACATCCTTTGAAAGTGGAAACACTTTTTTTCACAGATGTAGGTATACTATATATATTCACTAAATTTTTACATCTTATAAAACAATTCGTTAAATCTATTACAGTAGTAGGTAATTCAGGCATTGTAGATAATTCAGTTGTCTCACAAAACGTAGCAACCATAGTTGATACTGGCAAATAATTTTTTCCGTTATCTATACTAATATATTGTGGTATAGTATCCATAATATTTCCATGTTCAAAACTACCTAAGTATCCTTTATTCTTATTTACGTCATTAAGTGAATCTTTATCATTTAATCCTACTGTATTATCACTAAGTACCGTATATTCCCACAAGTCCATATTTACGCTTTTTCCATCCGTTCCAATCCCTATTACACCCTCGTTTCTTTTTTCATTTTGACTTTCTGGAGCGACTGCATTTTTCATCGCCTTTTTCCAATCTATGCCTTCCTTAATTTCATTTTTTTCTATTATATAATCTTTTAATAATTTTTTAAAAAATACTGTAAATGTTTCATCTTGATTTTTCCTTACAATTGTTTCTTCATCATCAAAATATTTATTTAATTCGTTTTGCAAACTGTTTTGACTTAATTCTTCATATCCCACTTCATCAATTTCAACACTAGCCACTATCATTCCTAATTTTTCTTTTATTTTTGCATTTTCCCAAGTATTTGATGCTATTTCAGCTCTGGTAAATATTCCGTTTTGCCCTATTGTTAAGTTAAGAACTATTCCTGCTAAAATCAATAAAACAATTATAGTAATAACTAACGCCATTAATGTTAAACCTTCTACTTTTTTCTTAAAATTTTTTATTGTTATATATTTCTTATCTTTGTTTTGCATTTTATTTTCTCCTAATATACAAAATTAATTTAATTTTATTTTTTTCAAAATTAATCACAAAAAAGCTATGCCTCTTTTGCATATTTTATATACGCATAAAAAGCATAGTTTTTCTTCTATGTTCACATAATTCTGTTTGATTAAATCTTACGATATATATATATATATATATACAGCCTCAAGGCTTTCAGCGATTTTTATCATTTGTTTGAACTCCTTCGTTTTTTCTTTATTATATCACACCAAAAGATATTATTTGAATATCTTTCTATAATTCATTATGGTTTCAATGCTGTAATTGGAACTACATATACTCCATCAGGTCTTTTATATGCTGCATTTGTAAGACCACAAATC
>CALWGP010000169.1 GCA_944380095.1 uncultured Lachnospiraceae bacterium
ATCTATTTTTTCTGTGTTAACTTTTTTTAATTTAAAATCTTTTTCTTTGCTAAATAGCTCAGAAATGGTGCTTTTTAAACTGTTACTATTATCAATTATATATAGTTCCTGTGCCATTTTATCCTCCTCGTTGTTTAAAAATTGCTACTTTTAAGTTAGCTATTTATTGTAAAGTTTATAATTAGTTCATAGTACTTAAGTCACAGTCTAAATTTTATTATAACTGCACATCTTAGGACATGTATAATTTAAAAACTAGCTTACTTTTCGAACTTCTTATCTTTTAACTCTTTAATCTTTTCCTTTAACTCACTTAGTTCTATTTTTTGCTTCATGAATTTAGATATGTTCTCCGAATTCATCTCAGGGAAAGCATTTTTTAGCCTTACAATTCTTTTGTATAACTTAAATTTTAATATAGCTTGCTTTTCTTTTAATTCATTTATAAATTGTTGTGCATTTTCTTTAGATAGCTTTTCTTTATATTCTGTCTCTTTGAATTCTTTGATTTTCTCTTTTAGAGTATCTCCTATTTCAAATACTTGTCTTATTTTCTTGTCAATAAACATTATTCTATAAATTGTTATTGATGTGTCTACTATTATTGCAATACATAAGATAATATTTGTATATCTTAATATATCGCTTGGAATTAAATTTGTCAAATTTTCTATTGCTGGCTGTATTATAAATATTAGTAGAACTCCTAATATTCCCCAATATATAGAATTTTTTAGGCAAACTCTTCCTTGTATGTTAAATTTCAAATTAGAATAATCCCAGTATTTGGTCTTAAATAATTTCTCTAATATCACTGCCACAATATATTCCCATACTGAAAACAATATAAAAGCTATTATAAAAATTATTACTATATTATCGAAAAAGCTCCCTATAATAATCATGAGTAGTGCTCCAATCCCATACATTGGGCAAAAAGATCCATATAGGAAGCCACTATTAACCGGTTTTTTTAGACAAATAGTTTTATATACTGATTCCAAACACCAGCCTAAAAATGAATATATTATAAAATAAAATATTAGCTTATCTTGCATATTCGAACTCCGTTGAACCTTCTGCTGAAAGTCCATTAACATTTGTAATTTTGATACTTATTGTATTTGTTCCTTCTATTAAATCTAATGAAAATCTTGCTTCAGTTCTATTTACATCATTCATTGCATATTGTTGTCCATTTAGATTGACCTCTATTGATTGAATTCCATCTGCATCTGCTGCATCTATTATTATTTTTCCATTTTCACGGTCTATATCTATATTCCTAATTGTTGGTCTTTCTGCTGATATAATAACTTGTGATTCTGTTTCTTCTGTATTACCAGATGTATCAACTGCTGTAACATACACTGTATGCTCTCCTCTTCCAATTTCTTGCTCTGTAAGAGCATATTCAATGCTTGTATCTCCTTCTGCATTTCTATCAATTCTTTTCTCTTCACCCTCGTCAATTCTGTAAGTCATATATGCTATTTCGGTTTCATCTGTTGCTGTAATTCTTATACTTGTAGCCTCTTTAGAAATATCTACTGAAGGTTTTGCTATGTCTATTCCATCTAATATTATTTCTTTTGTATATGTTATTGCCCTTCCAGTTTCATCTTCTAATATAATTGTAAGCACATTATTTTCACTAGGTAAAACAATCTCTCTTTGTACACTTGTTGAACTTTCAGGATATGTTGTCATTTCTGAATTTTGCCAAAAATAATTAAACTCATCAATTATATACGTGCTCTCAACACTTACAATTAAAGTATCATTTTCCCTTGCTATACTCACAACCGGCAAATCCTCTGTATTATTACCCCTTGCATCTACATACATAGCATATGAACTATGTCCTATAATAAACAGTGAAAATAAAATAATAACCACAGCAAAAAATCTTATTATATTTTTAATCTCAATAGGTCCAGAGCTTGTCCCTCTTGGCATTTTAGTTTTCTTCTTTTTCTCTTTCTTATTTTTCTTATTTCTATTATTCTCAACCATCAAAATTTGATTCATTAGTTTTCCTCCATTACACTTGAAATTATATCACACGGGGATTTTAATGTAAACATTTATGTGGAAAAAATTTGTAATACAATAAAAAGGAACTTGAAAATAATTTCAAATTCCTTTTTTATTTATTACAATACAAATTTCTTGATTAATATAACTCCACCTGCTAGCATTACAAGTACTGTTGTTATTACTCCTATGTAATGTTCGCCCACACCTGTTTTGATTGATAATACTACTGTTGCATCATCTATATCGTCTTCTCCTGGTACATAGTTATCTGGTGTTGAGTCTATATCATCATCACTATCTTCTGAAATTTCTGCCCAGTTTGTTTTTACACCTAAGTTATTTTGTCCATTAATCCATCTTAATGTAATTTCAACTTCTGCACTTTCTCCTGGTTCTAGTAAAGTTTCTGCTAATTCATCTGTTGTTACTGTTCTGCCATCTTCTCCTAATGTCCAATGTTCGTTATTGTCTTCTGCCTTAAATTCAAGTCCTTCTGGTATGTAATCTTTTACTTCGTATGCATAACCAGCTTTGTTGCCCTCGTTTGTAATTCTTATTTTATATGTGAACTTAAGTACTGATGATTGTATTTTGTGATTGTTAAGTTCTACCTTTACTATTGCCTCTGGATCATCTTCATATTTGTGATCAGTTTCTTCTACTGTAGTCTCTCCGTCTAAAGTCATAGTAACTTTTGTGATTATTTTCTTTAATGCTAAGTCAAAATAATTTACTTTAACTTTTTCAATGTCTATATCATCTTCTCCATCTTCATCATTATCTGGAGTTGAGTCTATATCATCTACTGGATCCCCATCATCATCTGCATCTTCAGAAATCTCAGCTGTATTTATAAGAATTCTGTCTGATGTGTTTGGTTCTGTTACTTTAAATGCTATTTGTAAGTCTTTGTAATCAGGTTGTGTCATTGTTTCTGGATCAAATCCATCTATTAAATTCTCTCTTCCTATTTCATCTTCTTGTGCTTTTGATAAATAATCTGTTCTTATACTTACTGCATCTGCTACATTTTCTGTAACTTCTCCATTTGCATCATACATTACCCATCTGTATTCAGTATTTATGTTATTGTCTGGTAAGAACTCTAATCCTTCTGGTAAATCATCTTTTACCTCTTCTGCATATCCTGCTTGAGGTCCTTCGTTGTAAATTCTCAATGTATATATTACTGTATCTCCATTTGAAACTTCTACAGGTTCTTTTGTATGTGTATATACATATTTTCCGTCTTCTATACTAAATACTGGAACTCTGTTTGTTATTTGCTCATCATTTACTCCTGTAATGAATTTTCTTAGTGCCAAGTCAAAGTAATTTACTTTAACTTTTTCAATGTCTATATCATCTTCTCCATCTTCATCATTATCTGGAGTTGAGTCTACGTCCTCTACTGTCTCTCC
>CALWGP010000170.1 GCA_944380095.1 uncultured Lachnospiraceae bacterium
CTCGGCCCGCGAAGCCCAAAAAGAAAGACACGCTATAAGCGTGTCTTTCTTTTTGGTGGAGGCGGGGAGAGTCGAACCCTGCTGGACACTTCGCCGCCTATTGGTAACAAGGTGTGTTTTCCGTTATGTATCAAGGGTTTCCGGGATTTGGATTGACAAGAAATATGATCTTTAAACAACGAGAAACAGGGAGTTTAGAAGAGGCATATCTACCAAAATATCTACCATTTAGTATCTGCTGTATCCATTAGTTTCAAGCATTTCGGTCCAAATACTTGCCCAGCCAGCTTCGGCTGCTTGTGAATATGTGATTCCGTAGTATGTCCATTCTCCAATCTGTTCGTCGTACCAAAAGGGCTCGTAAAGAATATCTGGCTCTGAAGCGCCATGTACATATAGGAACATCCATTCGTCGAGCCATCCACCTGCATATGCACTCCAGAATGTATCGCCTAAAATATTTGCTGACATTAGATCATCCATATTTATTTGAATTGGATAATCGGAGGTGGTTGTAGTTGTCTGTGCTTCTGTACAACGCGTTAAGGTTGTATATGGACAACTCAATTGCCACATAGCATATTCATCGGCAGAAACAACCTCAAATTCAATTGCAATAGTATCACTGTCAATTGCTATGATGTCACCTTCAACAACGTTAAAACATCCATCATCACCGCTGGCATGAATTTGATTTCCCTGGAGAGCTACTCCACTAAGAGAGGCGATTCTATCTCCAGAAGAAATCGAGGTCACTGTATATGCTACTTGATCACCAGAAACATTTAGCTCAACTAGGTATCCACCATTTTCATAGACGGAAGAAGCATTACCACTAGTAGCAAATGTGCCACTAGTAAATACAGCATTTGGAGACTCATTTCGCGTATCTTCTGGAATCGAACTAATATCACTATCCGAAGACATGGAAGTATCAAATGTGGAAGTACTTGGCTCATATGTGTCAAGTGTATCCACATCACCGAATGAAGAGAACAGGGCCAGAGAAGCAACTGTACCTATTAGTACATTTACAAGGGTATATACCACAACGCTTACTAGAGCCGCAACCAATGAAGTCCCATACTGTTTTTCATTTCCAGAATCCAGAATTGCTTTAATATGTTCATAATACTCTCTATTAAAATTTTTTCCAAAACGAATCGCATTAACAAGGTACCAGATATATCCGGCCAACGCAGCAATAAAGCCTACGGCCATCCAGGTAAGTGAGAAATTAGAAAAGCCAAGGGTCAGGATTCCTGTAGAGACCAGGGAAATAATCAGAGGTACCAGGAAATACTTTTTGAACAGATGGGCACATTTTCTATAGAAACAGAAGTACATGTTAAAGAAAAATGCTGCCCAATTAAATTAGAATTTTTCTCCTCTTGCCACCTTTTGAAATTGCGAAATATAATAAGTAACGTTTTTTTGCACCACTTTTTCATGCTTAGTCCATGTATTTGTGGCAGCTTGCTGTGAAGCATTACTAACTTCAACGTCTTTTACAAGTGGTGACTGCATATCTTTATCTTCTAAGCGTGAGGAATTGGGGCTTTGGATCCAGTTTGTATCTTCTTCCGCCTGATTATCTGATTCGTTAACCTCCACTGGCACTGGCCCTAATCTGGAGGCACCACATTTAGGACAAAACTTTGCATTTTTGGGAAGCTCATATCCGCATTTAGTACAGAACATACGTACGCTCCTCTTCCACTAAAATGGGTAATTGATTGTACACTTAGTTTCCATATATGGCATCCATAACATAGGATATAGTATATGAATCATTATAATAATCGCCGTCTACGACCACATCTTTTGCACTTGCATACACAGTATCGTCTACATAGTTAAGATCAAAGGAAAATTCTATGTTCGAATAGGTTGCGGGAATAAATCCACTGACTGTAACCACATAATGGGTACTGTCTATCTCCTCAGAATTCCATGTGGTATTTCGGACATTTTCCTCAACAGCCTCACCAAATGTGCTAATACCATAACTATCAAAAATTATATTTTGCAGATCGGTAACAGGTTGCTTTTGGGATGTGAATATTACAACTACAATAACGATGACTGCCGCTAACACACCGAGAATGAATTTTGATTTTCCATTCTTTTTATGGTTTAGCTGTTCAGAATCTAATGGGTCATCTTTAGGGCTTTGGTTATCTGTACCTTGATTTGATACCACCTTACCACATTCGGGGCAAAAGGTAACATTTTCTTGAATTTGAGCGCCACAGTTTTTGCAAAACATAGTTCCCATCCTCTCATAACTTTTTTAGAAGTAAGTAAAACTTACTTATGCTGCAGATAATATCTGTTTTAGACGTAAAAGGCTTCGAAGGATTAAAGTTGTATATGCATACCCACACAAATTTCCCGTAACAAAACGGCGCATATTAGTTGATTCACATATCCCGAGATATTGAATGAGCCAATCCAACAGCATAATTCCACAAAAAATCATCAGTAGATAATTTGTGGGAGAGATCCATCGAAATAAGATTATCGCAACACATTCACCTACCAAAACTCCCGTACAACGTGCGCAGATAGGAAATTGTCGGCCACGGAAAAAGAAACTTCGGTCTGTTCTTTGATGGCAACCAGCAATTCTACCCAAATATCTGCAAACGGAATATACTCTATGCATCATCACTTATTCACCCAGAATATATGTAAGAATAGGTACTCCAAACAGGCCAATTATGGGAACTAGGGCAGTCGCTAAACAGACCATGCTTAAACTTTTCTTTCTTAACTCAGGAGGCATATAGTCAATCAAGGGTACACCTAACTCTTCGGATATTTCTTGATGAATACTGACTGTGCCACCTGCAGGTGCAATAAAGCAAAAAATCTGAACTAGAATAGAGAAAAGGCCTAATTCAAGCCATCCAATAATTAAAAAGAAAATTCCCATCATAATACCACTGATGGCAAGAGAAGATATAAAATTGTCCCATTTCTTTAGGGCATCCTTTATTGCGATATGCTGTTTTCCGCATTCCAAGCAGGTCCACCAAAGCTCACTCGACGTTTTGATATTCGAGCCCGTTCCACATAGGCCACAAAGAAGCCCGAAGGGGCCTAAAAAAATCATTCCGCAACAGCCATTTCCCCAGCTATAGTTTTTATTCTTAACTTCTGTAGTGCTTTTTTGCATCGGCTGGCAGCCAGGGCTGCCACAGAAAGGACAAACGGTATCATTCCTTGACTTGGCTGGAGTCTCAAAAAGGATTTGTGACACTTCTTTAAATGAGTCCATAACATCTTTTGCGGTGGCATTACCAGAACTTTCTCTTGTTTGCTGTGCAGATTGTGTTTCATGTGATTTGTTAGCAGATGGTTCCTGATCGGAATTATTTGTTTCCGGTGGTGGCAATACAGCATCATCTTCCTGTTTATTGTTTATATTAGAGTTCGAACTGACCTTTTCTCCACAGTAAACACAAAATACAGAGTTATCGTCAATTTCTTTTCCGCAATGAACACAGTACATGATATGTCACCTCTTTAATAACAACTATCTAACGCTTTCTACAAAACAGTATAACGTATTATCGTCATATTTTCAATAAAAAATAACGTTCTTTTTTATCTAATCAACCGTTCCTACCTCGGATAAAATAAACGTAACAAATCACCGGAGGAGCACTATATGAACGAGTTTGATGTGATGGGAAGGATCAAAGAGCTGTGTGCCGCTCGTTCATGGACCTATTACCGTTTGGCAAAGGAGTCCGGAATTCCGTACTCCAGTCTCAACACCATGCTCCACAAGACCTACGTTCCTACAGTGCCCTCTCTTATGAAGATCTGTAATGGCTTTGGGATCACTCTGGCTCAGTTCTTTTCGGAAGAGGATGAAACGGTCAAGCTGACGAAAAATCAAAAGGAGTGCCTGGGACATTGGGATCAGTTGGATCAGCGTAGCCAAGAGCTGGCCCTGGCCTATATGGATGGACTGCACGACCGTCAGCAGCAACAGTGAGATTGTTCTAAAATGCAGCAGGAGGAGCACATGCCCCTCCTGCTGTTCCATTGCTCTTGCCCTTACTCCAAAAGCCACTTTAACAGGACTCGGAGCAGTTCATCTCTCCAGTCCTGATCCGGTGGTCTGATGACGGCCATATGCCATAACGTCTCCTTTCATGGTTGAAAAATATCCCGTGCCGGTGTGCCTGTGCCGACAGTACGATTCTTCTTTTCTTTCTAATCCCCTCCCTTTTCGCTTGAGAAAAGGGAGGGATGGCGGCACAGGCACGCTGGCACACTCGTTGTTTTCTCACTTCTTTTTGTTCTTCAAGGGATTCCGAACTCCTCGACTGACCAGATAGACGGAAGCCCCCAGAATCGCACCCTCCGCAAAGCACCCCAGGGGAGTTCCCATTACGGCAAAGAAAATCGGCATGAACATAAGTAAATTTCTCCTTTCAAACAGTTTGTTTCCGATGTTTGTTCTTAGGCAGTTACCGCTTCCATAACGCACAGAACCGCTAAGGAAGTCACAAAGCCAAACAAGGTCCACTCCATTTAAACCACCTCCTCTCGCACTTTTCGATAAAATGTACTGGGTTTCAAATCGAGTCTACGCATAGCCTCTGCTGCACTGATCTCACCTTCTCTCCATAGCTGAACTACTTGATTAAAATTCGGTCGCTGGATAGGCTTCCGACCTTTATAAATGCCATTGGCCTTAGCAATGGCAATGCCCTCCTGCTGGCGTTGGAGGATGTACTCCCGCTCCAACTCAGCTACTGCTCCAAACACCGTCAGCATAAATTTCCCGGTGGGGGTGGTGGTGTCGATGGCCTCCTTCTGAGAAATAAACTCCACCTCCTTCTCCGTCAGCTTCTCCACCAGCTCCAGCAGATCTCGGGTATTTCTCGCAAACCGACTGATCGACTCCACCACGACTGTATCCCCTTTCCGGACATACTCCATCATCCGCTGGAGCTCCGGCCTCTGTTTGGTATTTTTTCCACTGGCTTTGTCCAGGAATAGCTCGTCCACATTCAGTGATTCCATGAGCTTTTCCTGACGGATGGTGTTTTGTTCCTGGGTACTAACTCGCACATATCCAATTTTCATTTCCGCACCTGCTTTCTTAATAGGGTCCGTTTTTCATTTGGCACATGCCAAAACAGGGAAACCAACCCTATTGGGACACTTTTTTGCTGTGCCAATAGGCTGTACCCCAATGGCACATTCTATGGCACCATAGGCAGTACAATTAGGCTGCCATTCAAAGGGAAGATCAGCTCCGGAATCCGAAATCGTTCCAGGCACCAGGCAGTCTGCTGTTCGGTCAGACTGGCGAAGCAGTCACTGTTTGCTGGTGCCCCACACAGAAAAAAGGTCCCGGAGATCACGTCATAGAGCTTTCCAGATTCATCCCTCAGACTTCGATTGAAGGGTAGTCTCAGAACCTTCCCCTCGTCGTTGCAGATCAGGGCAATAGGTTCTGCAAAAGGATAGAGGGCCTGAATGCTTCCACCTACAATTTCCTGCATAGGTTTCAGACCTACTTGGAGTGCCTTTTTATAGGGAGCCTTTTCCGGCTCCACCACAACTACATGAAGAAGGTCTTGTTTAGACTCGGCCACAATAAATCATCTCCTCGATCTCGTCAGTAGAAAACCCTCCGTCCAGCATGGAATCTACTAATCCTGGTGTGTAGCCATAGAACGAAGCAATAGACTTCAAAATCCGGATATATTCATGCTCCGTTGCTGTTCGTTTTGGAAAGTGCCATCCCATGGCAGGCGGATCAAGCATAACGGAACATGGGGAATATGGATAAATGCGCAGATTTTGGGGATCAAATTCACCACGAAATTGATTCCCTTTGGAGTCAATTTGCAGAATGTCTCCCCAGTCCAATACCACCTGATTGGGTTTTCCAAGGGGGACTGGTATCCTGCTTAAAGCGTCCAAAAGAACGCTCTCTGTAGAGGCATACAGATATACCCCGATTTTAGGGTAGTGGTAAATGCAAAGAGGATTGTCCCCTTTGACGAAGTACAAGTTTTCCTGCTCGTCCAATACGGTGAAGGAGAAGGAGCCTTCTATCTCCTCGGCCATCTTCCCCAGGGAGGAGAAGGAAATATCCCCGCTTTGCTCCAGGAGCTGAACAGCTACATAGCTGTCTGTTTCGATCCCCGTCTTAGGCAGACAATATTTACGTCTTAGAATTTTATCGTTGTAGATCATGCCATTGTGGGCTAACGCAAAGGTAGTGTTACCAGCCTTGCCCAGAAAGGGGTGGTTGTTTTGATTCCTACGCTCATTGCCCTGTGTGGTAAGTCTGGTATGTCCCATAACTGCCTTAGACTGTTCCGGTACACGGATACGAAGCTTGTGTCCAGGCAGAGCACGCTTATAGACCTGAAGCTTGCCCCTGGTGCAGTAGGCAATTCCAGAGGCATCCTTGCCTCTGGCCTCGCTTGCCTTTGCCAGACAACGTAAAATTTTGGTTTTTTGGTAAAAGCTAAAATAGTTTCCGTAGTCCACCATTCCAAATAAACAGCACATGTCAAACCTCCTCCTCTACGTTCACAGGCTCATTGACATACAGCCGACGTTCTTTTAGATACTGTACCAGTTCGGGAGCCTGACAACCTGATACAAAGGTAGTCCAGGACATGGCTTTCAGTTCCTCATCGGACAAAAAGATTGCCACATCACAGATCTTATCAAGAAGCTGCAATGTGGCAATTAAAGTATTGTATTTTAAGGTGCCTCGAAAAATCCGGAATTCAATCGTCTCATCGTTGGTCAGATTCACGCAGGTATATCGGCCAGCGTGACAGCCTTTCTTGGCGTGGTCCAAAATCTCCCGAGGCTGCTCTTTGTACCCATACCGAGAAGCCCATCGATTTAACTGAGCTTGCGTTCTTCTGCTGAACTTCAACAATTCCTCCCAGTGCTTTTCAAAGAAATACAAAATACGGGCAATGGCTTGATCTTGTTTTCTTTCTTCCCGACCAAAGGCTGTTCGGCTGATGTGAATATGGAGACCACAAGTCCCAGCTTGGTGGCTGGTATATCCCTGTTGGACTGCCCGAGCCATGACCTCCTGCCAAGGAGCTTGCTTCAAATGATAGTCCAAGGACAGTGGATGGGTTACGATTTCTAAACCGTCGGTCAGGGAGCCGTCATGCTTGATGTAGGCCAGACGATGATTCTGATTAAAGATGTCCAGCAGAGCCCTTGCATTGGAGCGGGATTCACCAGCTCCGTCAATCTCCAGTTCGACCCCAAAGTATCTGGGCCCTTGGCCGTAGAAAATGGGTTCCGGTTTATAGGAGTAATCATGGATTGCCTCTTGGTCTTCTCGGTCTTCATAACAGCTATGGCAATAGGGATAATCTTCCTCGTCATCTAAATACCTGGCCTCGTTCTCATGGATAACTCGTCCACACCCTACACAAGTAAGGAAATGCTGGTCAAAGCAGTCTGGGCAGATTGCTTGTCCCTCGTCGTAGTGAATGTCCTCGTCCCAAACCCGCTGGTTACAATATTGGCAGATGACCGTGTGGGCTTGAAGACAGCTTGGACAGAGGGTCTGGTCGTGGAAAGTAGTCGCCTCCTCCAATGAAATTTCTGCTCCACAGATTGCGCAGACCTTGGTTTCTCGTTTTACTAACATGGTTCATTCCTCCTAAATGTAAATCTGTCCATGAATGATTTATGGACACTCAAGAGGATAATATCCAACTGTATTCCCGGATTTTTACCAAAAGAAAAGTCAATAGAAATCAAGCAAACATCTTTATAATGCCTAATAAGTTTAAGGAGGGTATTATAAATGCCTACGAATTTTGAAAATGAACTAATTGCTTTAAGAACTGGTAAAAATCCTCCGGAACGTTCAGGAGAATGCTGGACAAAGGAGGAACTGGAACGACTAAAATTGCTTTATTACAGTGGTTCGGGTTTCTCTGAGATTGCACTCAGACTGAAACGAACAGAAGTAGCCGTCTTTCAACAGGCCTCAAAGATGGGACTGCTGTCTCAGCAGTGTAAACCTCGGAAACGTACTCCCAAGCAGTTCAGCGATACGGCATGTCTGTGTCTTGGCTGTACAGTTACTAATTGCCCCAATTGCGGAAAGGAGTGCCCTTATGCTGGAGAGCTATGATGACTTGCTGACCACAGAGGAGGCGTGTGAAGCACTGAAGGTTGGAAAGAATGCTCTATATGATCTTCTGCATAGTCAGAAGCTAAAAGGGTATCGCAATGGGAGAGTGTGGAGAATCCCACGATTGGCGGTAGAAGAATATATTTGTACCCAAGCAAAGCTATAGTCAAATTCCCTGGACAGAAAGTGTCCAGGGAATTCACTTTTACAAAAAATGTACTTTTTAAGCTACTACACTAATCATCAGTGATCGTCAAAACATCTAATTATTTTGTGGTTTGCACTTATAAAACTGTCTGTTCCGTGTTCTGTGTTCTTGTAATATTAATTCTAGGTAGCAGTTCTATCAATCGCGCAGGAAGAAAATGTCGTTTCTTGTGAAAGAACAGTTTTTCCTATCGGTGAGAGAGGGGAGCAGCCGGAACAGGCTGCTCCCCACAAAAACGATAGGAAAAAGTGGGGTTTCACAAGGAACAAAGAACAGAATCATGACTTTAATTTCTGTTCTTTAACGTAAAGGAGGGTCTTATATGCCAGCCGCATTTTCTTTACTTGAGATGCTGAGAATCCTTTCTCGGGAGAAAGATCGTGAAATTGAAAAGCTGAGAATAGGTTGTAATGTTGTCTAAAATAGTCAGCAAGACACTTGTCGTCTACAGTCGTAGCAAGGTCTTCTAAACCGTTGGTAGATTGAGAAACCGCATGCATATAGCCTTGCAATTCCAGTAAATGAATGAGTTGCAGAAAGATAATGTCAGCTTCATTGCTATAAAAAAACGGGATCAATTTATGGCGTTTATGAAGCATACGAGCCTGAACTTTCATATTGGGGAATAATTGAACTAATCCACAAAGACTCATGAGTGTTGCAGGAACGTTTGTTAATTGATGCTGCTCCATGTAGTCAGACACGGAATATATGAAATAGGGAGCTGTGTTGTTTTCAAGGGATGATAAGTCATAAAGATTTACCAACCATTTAGTGGAATCCTGCTCTTTACCAGCTTGCTGAATATGTTTTTGAAAGTCACGGTACGCAGCAGAAATTTCTTTTTTAGTTGCGGTTTTTGCAATGGCCCCATTTGAAAACAATCGGACTATTAGAAGCCCTGATTGGCATGCAGAGTTTTCAAACATTAGGAGATCAGGCGGAGTAAAGGTGCTGCTTGGGAATTGACCTTTTTGTTTGCCTGGAGTCAACTTTTTTAAATGATCTAAATACGAAGTTGGTTCTAATTCGAGTCGTCTTAAAGAATTCTCATATTCTGCTACTACAAACGGACGTTGATAGTTGATTTGTCTCCGCCTGTTATCATCATCTACACCAATTAGAGATGATAAGGATTTTGGTTTTGCGTTGTGGAAATAGCAAAACTTAAAGTAATCAAATATAAGTTGATGAATGAAATCATCTTTTGAAATGAGATCAGGAATAATAAATTGAGTATCTCGTCCAACAAGCGCCGAAAGCTCTGAATCAAAGAAGTGTTCTACATCGTTTAGCGATTGAAGAGATTTGATAAGTAGCATGGATTCCCTCCTTGGTAAAAATCGGTTTTTTCTCCTCGGTAGTGTACGCTGCCCTGTGCTATAGTGATCCCTGTAAGGGGCCCTTAAAATTTGAGAAGCTGAGGTAAGAAAATGGACATTTTTTCCAATTTTTATGAGGAAAATCAAACCGAATTAGAATTCCAAAAAATAACAGAACGTTTATTTTCCGAGGCCGTAAAAGAAAAGGGGCTCTCTCCGCCAGTCGTGTTTTTTCATGGTTGCACTCCTGTGGAACAAGAGGTTGTATGTAAATATTTCGATCAAACTAGCCAAGCCTTACATATCCAACAGGACAATCACGAAAATCCTGCTGTACCGATCCCGTGCTACTTGCCACAACAGCAGTTTTCAGCTCTACCATGTGTTCAAGCGATCAAGCGACTCACGGATAAAGAAAAATCAGTTCATCCTAACACGTATGAGCTTATGCAGGCTTTCTTATCCGCTGTCAGCCTTAGGCGCTATAATGGCAGCTTCTATATGTGGAATGGAATATATTTCCGGGAGGTTTGTAATGATGAACTGCGACGAATCATTTTTGGTATTCTTGAGCCAGCAATTGCGACAGGAAAAGGTACACAAATTTTACGCCAAGTTTTAGAACTGTTGCAGTCGTACCCCGCTATTTATGTTGACACAACTACCGAAAATCCTACTCGCCTGTTTATGGCAAATGGGTGCTTGGATTTGGCCAGCGGACAACTCTACTCCATCAGCAGTCGTGACTTTTTTACGAGTTGTATTATGGTTGAGTACCCTCTGGACTTTATCCCTCCATGTCCTACTTTTGACAAGTTCCTCCTCGAAATCACGGCAGGTGACTCTGTACTAATCGAGGCGTTTCTGGAGGCTATCGGCTACTTACTGACGACTGATATGGCGGCTAAAGCATTCATCCTATTTTGCGGAATCGGGGATTCAGGGAAAAGTGTTTTGGGGAACCTCGTCTCCAGTTTTTTTAACCCAGAAGCTGTCTCATTTCTTGATATTTTTCGCTTCCGAGACCGGTTCAGCACAAGCCAACTGAAAGGCAAGCGGCTAAATGTCAGTATGGACTTGCCACATGGTCGAATTAGCCGGGAAGCAATGGGGGTTATCAAGCTGATTACTGGAGACGATGTGATTACCATCGAAGAAAAGTTTAAGGGGGTCGAATCGTACAAATCGACCTGTAAACTCCTTTTTGGGTCAAACTACCCACTTCAACTCGCTGAACCCGATGAAGCATTTGGGGCACGTCTCGTCGCTTTGCCCTTTCGTATCCAGATTCCCAAAGAGAGACAAGACAAGCGCCTTCTCGATAAACTTCTTCAAGAGCGCTCAGGTATTCTATGCAAAGTGCTAGCAGCCTTCACGGAACTCAAACGGAGAAACTACCAATTTTTGGGCGTTTCTGAAGTGGATATGTGCACTGGATATGCCCCCCAAGGAGAGAAGCTACAACACTTCCTTACATCATGTTGCACTTTTGGTGGAGATTTTATCGAGACTACTGCTGCACTTCACATGGCTTTTAACAAATTTTGTATTGATAACAACTTTTCTGGTATTCCAGATCGAGTCCAGTTTTCAAAGCAATTAAAGCGAGTCTGTGGAAAACAAATTGTACCCCAAAAAATTCGCAATGGGGCCAAAACTTATAACGCATATGTTGGAATTAAACTGAACATAAAAGGAGAAAAGTGACCGTGAATGTTTGTCCAGAAATTCTCAATCCGAAAGAACTGTCAAAATTCCTAAAAATTGGAATTACCACAACATATCGCCTCTTGCGGACCGGAAAAATAAAGAGCGCCCGTGTTGGCCGCCAGTACCGAATCCGGCGGGAGGCAGTACTGGAATATTTATTAGGACAATAGCAATTGGGTATCTGGGGCGGGAGATTACTCTCCCGCCCACATCTTTTGTAACATATCTCGGTGATCTGCGTCAAGCAAATGCGTGTAAATTTTACTGGTCGTGGCTGGCGAACTATGTCCCAGAGCCTTTCCTATATCAAACATTGGGATTCCCTTGGCGTTGGCAATACTGGCGAAAGAGTGACGCAACCCATGCAAAGTCAAAGGAGGAAGGTTGTTATCCTTAATGAACTTGGTGAACAGGTCCGAGGCATAGTTGGGGCGAAAAGCTCGTCCATCCTCATAAGTAAAAACGTACCCACTGTCCTGATAAGCCCTTCCAAAGAACTCTTTGAACTTCTGTTGTTTTTCCCGCTCCCACAGCAGCACATCTTCGATCTCCGGCGGCATGTACAAAGTGCGTTTTGAAGTTGCGGTCTTAGGTTCCTTTGTGACAACTTCTTTGCCTGCTGAGGTGCGAACCTCACAAATTTCGATCTTTTTGTTGGTGAAGTCAACATGCTGCCAAGTCAGGCCAACAATTTCCTCCCGGCGAAGGCCAAGAAGTCCTGCCAACTTGACTAAGACCTCCAAACGAGTTCCCTCTGAAAGGCGTAACAGTTCTTGAACCTGCTCCAAGGAGTAGTAGTGAATCTCGGGTCGCTTCGTTTTAGGAGGTTCGACTCGACTTGCAGGATTGCTTAAAATCAAGCCCTGCTTCACCGCAACCCGAAGGGCAGCATTCAGTAGGTCGTGATGTTTCCGGAGTGTATTGGAACTAATCACCCCCTCCTGAATCTTGTCGGCATAATACCTTTGAAGCTGCTGAGGGGTCAACTGCTGGAGTGGGATATTCCCTAATGCTGGAACAAGGTGCTTGTCGATGATCTTCTGATAGGCATAGGCTGTAGTTGACTGGCGGTTCATCCGAACCACATCGTTCATCCAGGTATTCAGCCACTCGGCAAGGGTAAGCGTTTTGGGACGGACTATTTGTCCGGCATCTCTAGCCGCCTCGTGTTTACGAAGGGCAGCCCTTGCCTGTGCCAATTTGTCAAATGTCCTGCTCTTTTTCACCTGCCGGCCAGTGTCAGGATCAATTCCAAAATCAAGATTTACATAATACTTCTTTCGCGCATCGTCATAGGCAATATTACGTTCAATCGTTTTGCGGGACATAGCTCAATTTCACCTTCCAAAAATCAGTCTTATGGATCACCACCTTGTATCTACCAAAATATCTACCAGTACAGATTCTCTTGCTTAATTTCTCAAAAAAGTTATAAAAACCGTGTGTTTTTGCTCTAACCAACTGAGCTAAACACACGGTTGTGTGGTGGAGGCGGGGAGAGTCGAACTCCCGTCCGAAAACCCTTCCATGGGAACTTCTCCGGGCGCAGACGGTTATT
>CALWGP010000171.1 GCA_944380095.1 uncultured Lachnospiraceae bacterium
ATGATAAATGAAAATACTAAAGATGATTTAAAAATAATACCTAATACAAAAAAAGAAATACAAATTAAATTTAGTGATGTATATCAAGAGAAAAATATGATAGAAAAAATGGTATTTGAAGATGTACGTGTAGATTTAGATATGAAAATGAAAATAGAAATTGATATAAGATAAATAGTGCTAAAAGGTGGTGATAAATGTGCCAAAATTAAGAGATAGTGTTAAAGGTAAAGCAGAAGTAGAAGCAAAAAATAAAGAAAAAAAAGGAATAAGGTTGATACTTACACAAATTGCAGTGTTCTTTTTGACTAAATTATTACCAATATTTGTTGCAGTTGTATTCTTATATGAAATGTTCCACTGGGTATTAGACATAATAGATAGTGAAAACAATGCAGAAATGTTGTATAAAACTTTTGGAATAAATCAGGAAAATGGAAGTTTAGCAGAACTTATTACAATAGCAGGTAATGAAAAAGATGGATATTATTTAGCATATAGACAAGGTGTAGATGAAAGATTAGATGAATTAGTAGAAGAATACGATGCAGCTGGTTATCATTATATGACAAAAGATATATTAGAAAGAATGATAGAATCAGAACTATTTACACAATATCCAAATTTAGGTGGGAAAATTGGACATGAATCTGATGTTGAAATAGGTGAGAAAATAACTACTGGAGGGGACATGGGAGAACTATGTTGGCCAACAGAACCAGATCAAAAAACTGTTTCATCACAATTTGGACTAAGAGATCAACCAGTACCAGGAGCTTCTACCAATCATGGAGGAATAGATATAGCGATTCCAGAAGGAACAAATATATATGCATGTGCAGATGGTACTGTTACAGTTTCACAATATTCTGATAGTGCGGGTAATTTTATAACGATAGACCATGGAAATGGATATGAATCACTTTATATGCATAATAGTGAATTACTAGTGAATGTAGGAGATACTGTAAAAAAGGGAGATCTTATTGCACATTCTGGTAATACAGGAATCACTGGTGGTCCACACTTACATTTTCAGATTGAAGAAAATGGTACTAAAGTAGATCCATTAGGTTTTAGCTATAACAATGGAATGGGAAATGGAGATTCTTCAATGGGTACAACTTCAGATGGAGATACAGAACAAGAAACAGATGGACAGGAGAAGGAAATAAAGAAGAAAAAAAAGAAAATATAATGGATATACCTAAAATGTATCAAAATGATGGAACAGGTGTTAGATTTCCAACACATACAACTTCAACTTTTCCAGGAAATGGATGTGGACCTGCTTGTATAGCAATGATAATGTCATATTTAACAGGAGAAGATGTATCTTTTCAAGAGGTAGTAGACTGGTGTGATGCACCAGAACAAAACGGAAAATATTTTAATGGTAAAGGATCAAATGGACCAATATTTGCAGCATCTGCAGAGCACTGGAATGTTGGAGAAGTGACTAAAACCGATGATGCAGATTTAGTAGTAGAATCACTTTTAGATGGAAAACCAGTTGTTTCTCATCAGAGAGGAGGAATATTTGCAAATAATGAACACTTTATTGTACTAACAGGTGTAGATGCAGATGGTAGAATATATGTAAATAATCCAAATAGAGATACAGCTCAAGATGAGAATTATGATATGACATCGCAAATAGATGCAACAAATTTGGTATACTATATCTATGAAAATGGAACACCAGCATCAAAAACATCTGAACCAAGACTTATATTAGCAAATGATACAGGAGAGGGAAAAGAAGGTTTCCAAGGTGCAATTAGAATTAGGAGAGTTATGCCTAATAAATCAATTGGAACTATGGTAAATGTTGGTAGTGGAGATACATCAGTGGTTGTTAATGGAAGCCTAGGAATTAAAGAAGAAATACCAGATGATGTAAAAGAAAAGATGGAAGGTGTTTCTATGCAACATCTTTCAGGAATTGATTATGATGAACTTTCATATTTAACAATACCATATTATGATTTTAGTGGGAATATACAACAAGGACATATGATAGTTAATGCTAAATTAGCTGATGAAGTTTTACTAATATTTCAAGAATTATATAATATAAAATATCCAATTGAAAGAATGGAAATAATAGATAATTTTAGTGGAACAGAAAATTTAACTGGAGATAAATTAGATTTTGCTTCTATAGAAGAAAATAATACATCATCTTTTAATGATAGACAGGCGGTAACTACATCTGGAACAGTTAATCAATTATCATTACATGCTACTGGTGCAGCAATAGATATTAACCCACAAATCAACCCATATATAAATAGTGATGGATCATGTGCTCATGAAAATGCAAAAAAATATGCTACAGGGAGAGATACACAAGAAGGTTGGTCCGATGTTGAAAAAGCAGCATGTATAACAGAAGATTCTAAAATTTATGAAATATTCACTAAATATGGATGGACATGGTTAGGAAACAGTGATAATACAGGTGATACACAGCACTTTGAAAAAAGAGATTTGTCAAATGTAAAGACAATAGAAGATTCATTAAAAGATAAAGAAGAAGAGAAGGATAAAGAAGATGAAAATGATCAGAATGACGGAAACAGTACAGGTTCAGTACCAGAAGATATAGATAATGAGGATAAACAGAAAAAGGTATAAGGTTATATAAATAATAATGCAACATCTGGGCAATGGAGCGTATATGCTAAAGATTTAAATTCAGGAAATGATATGATTTCAATTAATGCAAATGATAAAAAACAATCTGCAAGTTTAATAAAACTATTTATAATGGCTACAGCATATGACGAAATAGAAAAAGGAAATTTAGTTTCTTCAGAAGTAGAATCAGATATTCATCAAATGATAATAGTAAGTGATAATAATGCAGCAAATAGAATGATTGATAGATTAGGATTTAGTAAGATTAATGAATATATTAGAAATAATGGCTATTCAAATACTGAAATAAATAGAAAAATGTTAGCTTCAGCTGATAATGGGGACAATTATACATCAACAAGAGATGTAGCGAGACTTTTGGAAAAGATATATAATAAAAATTGTGTAAGTTCATCAGCTTCCGAGCAAATGATGTATCACTTAAAAGCACAAACTCTTAAAGAGAAAATACCTGCTGGTGTACCAAGTGGAGTAGAAACAGCAAGTAAAACAGGTGAATTAAGTACTGTTGAAAATGATGCTGCAATTGTATTTAAAGATGGACAACCATACATATTAGTTGTAATGTCATCAGGCTTATCTGATACTGCTAAAGCAAGAAGTGATATAGTTCAAATTTCTAAAATAGCATATGGTGATGGTAGTGTGAGTAGTTCATCAAATGATGAAGTTACAACAACAATAAACTCAAAAGTTTTTGATTTAAAATTTATACCAGAAGAAGATTTTAATAAAATGATAAGTGAAGAAAATGAGGAAGTTTTAAAATATTTCACATTAGATAGTAAATGGAATTTAATAACGGCAAAATGGAATTATTCTAATATAACAGGTCTTACATTTATTAAAAATTCACCAATTAATTATAAAAATGCATTAAAAAAATATACAACACCTATGGAATATTTAATGAATTTTCAAATAGATATAAAAGACAAAAACTTTTATATGGATTTTACAGATATAATATTAGACAGTGAGTTTATAATAGCAGTTCAAGATAATGTTACAACGACTGAAACAACTACAGATACATCTATAGTATATAATGATGGAGAACAAGGTGAATCTTCATCTGAAGTAGTTATAAATGAAATTGTTTCAGATAAAATTGAAGTAACTTATGTGGATACATGGTTTGTAAAATTTTCTAAAGAATCTAGTTATCATGTTTCTGATATGCAGGGCTCACAAGGAAGCTTAACAGGTGAGGAAGGAGAATATTTAGGTGAATTCAAAACAACAGTTTATTGTGCTGGTTGTAATTCGCCACCAGGTACACCTATTACAGCTTCAGGTATATCAGCAACTCCTAATCATACAATAGCTGTTCATACGGAATATTATAACGGACAAGTTTTAGGTGGGAAAATGGCAAAAGGTTCACAAGTTATAATTAATGGACAAGTTTATACTGTTGAAGATACAGGAGATTTAAGTAGAAATCAACCAGACAACTGGATAGATATTTATACCGAAACACCTTGTGAAAATCATTTGTCATTAGATTCTGGACAAGGTACAGTATCTGTTTATACAGCAAATAGTGTAACAAGTAGTAATAATGAAAATGAAGATAAAGAATCTGATAGCTCATCTTTAGTTGATGTTGTAGTTGATGTACCTGGAACAGTAACAGAAAATGTGAGTGTTTCTACAAGTTCGGAGCCAGGACCAATTAAAAATGTTACAGATGAGGAGGGATATCACTATGTAGGATCAACAAAATATATAGTAACGACAAGACATAGTATTGCATATAAATATGTTACTGGAGATTCAGAAATTACAGGTAATGAAGAAAAATTCTTAAAATTATTTGAGGATAATGATGAAGCAATGAGTCAGTTAAAACCAAAATGGTTAATAACAATTACAG
>CALWGP010000172.1 GCA_944380095.1 uncultured Lachnospiraceae bacterium
AGATCGTGAATATTGATCTGTTTCTTCAGCTGTTCCTTTGTATGTACTGTACGTTTCAGAAATACATAAAGGCAGAGGATAACAGCGCTGATCAGAATTCCCTGAATTGCGCCCCTCCTGTACGAACCGCGTATTACGACTTCTCTTTGTGTATCGGAAGGGATTCCGGTCTCATCCAGGATCTGCAGACGAGTCTCGCCGAAAATATATTCCGCTACTTCCCGCTAATTTTCAATTACAGATGTAAGGATGTTATACGCCATCTGCGGATCATCGGAAGACACGGAAATAGTCAGCATATTCATGTCCTGTTCTGCTTCTACATTAATAGAGCCCGGCAGGTACGTCAGTCCCAGATCCTTCTGAATCACATCCTGCAGCACGCCGCTTGTAAGTATATACGGGAACATAGACGCCATTTCCTGAGCGGAAGTAATGTTTGTATATGAGCCTCCCGGCGTAGTAACCGATACAGTGGCGGATGCAACATACTGTGGTGTGTAGGAAAAAGTTGTGGAAAAGTAAGAACGCGCAGTACATACAATCACAATCACCAGCATAAAAACCCACAATCTCCGGAAGCCGTTCCAGAAAGCCGCCACAAGATTCATAATATCTATTTTCTGTATTTCTTCATTATTATTATTTTCCGAATTTTCTCTGATCTCACTCATCACTGACTTCCTTCTGTTTCTTACCATAATTGCCGTAATCGCCATAACGGCCGTAATATCTGCCTACTGTTGACCCTGCAATTGTTCCGAATGTTTTTACACTGTTCAGAACAACACCCAGCACTTTTGACTTCTGAGCGCGGAACTTATCAATTATTGTATTAATATCCTCAGCAAGTACGAAATTCTGTCGTTCCACAAAGAGCACAGCATCTGCATACTGTCCCCACAGTTCTGCGTCTCCCAGCACGCCTGCCGGCGGCGTATCTATGATTACAAAGTCTGCCGATTCCCTGCACCGGTTCAGGAATTTCCATGTAATATCCGCCTGCAGAATATCGGTTGACGATGAGTAACAGTTTCTCCCGCCGATCACATACAGCTTCGAAACATCTGTGTTCATCAGCAGATTAAAATCCTGTTTTTCTCTCTTAAGGAATTCTCCAAGTTCATTTTCTTCTTTCGGATGCAGACCGAAAATGAGGAACTGGGACGGACGTCTCAGATCGCCGTCAATCAGAATTACCCGGTAATCTTTTTCTGCAAGACTGATCGCCAGATTTGCAGCGACTGTAGACTTCCCTTCATTCTCTGAAACACTGGTTACTGCCAGAGTTTTATATCCTTCCTTTTCCATCCGGTACTCTACCCGGGAAGAAAACTTTCTGTAGCTCTCCACAAAACCGAAGCCGGCCAGCGGATCGTTGATCAGAAGCGCCTTTTTCTTTCGCCGGAACATCTCCCCCGGAGATTTATATTTGAATTCATAAGTCAGCGCCCCCAGGCTTCTGGCATCCAGCTTTTCTTTCAGATCATCCTCTGTCTTCAATGTATCTTTTAATACAGAAAGAATTCCAAACAGTACAATCATTGCCGCTGCTGTCAGCAGAAATACTTTTTTCATTGCACTGTTCGTATTCAGAGGATTAATAGGGGAAAACGGCACTGAAGGGCTCTGCAGAATATTCAGTGTAATATCTCCCACCGTATAAAGAGTAATATCCGAATAGTTTTCCAGGATGCCTTCCATGATATCAAAGGAATCTTTCGGATTATCCGCTGTTACACGTAAATCCAGAAGATTGGTTCCTTCTGCAACACTTGCCTGAATATCCGCATCAATTGCATCCACTCCCAGTTTCTTGCAGAGGATCTCCTGCATGGCCGAACTCTCTACAATCTTCTGAAACGTGGTAGCCATTGTATTTGCTGTGCCAAGAGAAGAATAAGACGCCGAACTGTTCCGGTACGATACAACAAATGTAGTTGAAGTCGTGTACTGCGGGACATATCTGATATTCAGCACAACAGAAGAAAGCATTGCGGCAGAAAGTGCTGCCAGAAGAATCACCCACCAGTTTACAAGGATATCATGTATCAGCGTAAATGGTTCTATTTTATAATTTTCCAGTGTCTGTCCGGTTGTTTTCTCCATTGATACTACCTCACTACTACTGCCAGTTTCGTTGTCGCCGTTTCTCCGTCCTCCGACGTAAATGTATAATCCACATTATAAGTGCCGGCCTTGTTATAATCAATCTTTTCCGAAATATCCACATCTGACTTGTCACCCGGGGCAAATGAATCATCGTCATCAAACAGATACTCTGTGCCGCTGCTCTCCAGACCAATCAGCAGATCAGAAAGATTTACCGATTTGCCCACATCCGTATAAACAATATAATCCGAAAGAACCGGATAATATTTGCCCCGTTCATTTTCCGGATCTGTCACTGTAACGGTAAGATTTACGGAGCAGGTATCGCCCGCGCTGTTGCTTACCTGTACAGTAACCCCATAATCACCGGACTGGGAAACATAGGCATTG
>CALWGP010000173.1 GCA_944380095.1 uncultured Lachnospiraceae bacterium
GTAGAGTCAAATCATTAGAAAATCGTAGTAATCATAAAAAAGAAAAAATATTAGCTTCACACATAAGAAATCAATATTATGGTGTAACTTTATATAAGGACAGTCATTATAAAAATTATACTATTCATAGATTAGTAGCAGATGCATTCATACCTAACCCAGATAATCTTCCTGAAGTTAATCATAAAGATGAAAATAAATTGAACAACTATGTAGATAATCTTGAGTGGTGCAATAAAAAATATAATATTAATTATGGTCACGGTGCAGTAAACAGACAAATTCAAAATCGTGAAAGAGGTTTATCAATGGGCAAAAAAGTGTTATGTGTTGAAACAGGAGTAATTTATTCAAGTATTATAGAAGCCTATAGGCAAACTGGTATCGGTCAAAAAGAAATAATAAATGTATGTAAAGGTAAACCTCATTATAAAACAGCAGGTGGTTATCATTGGAAATATGTAGACGAGGAGGTTTAGAGCCTCCTCTATTTTGAGGCTATGTACGAAACTTTGTTCGTATATAGGCGTATGTGCGTGTAATTTATATACCCGGCGTTGTTCATAATTTAAATTTAAAAATAATTTAATTTGAACAAGCGTATGTGTTTTTTATCCCAGCATATACATACACTTTATCCCACGCTTGTTCAAAATTTAAAGGAGGTGATAAAAAATGAACAGAGTTGAAAATATTTATATAAATACAAAAGATAATTTTATAACTAGTTTCATTAAAAATGGCTATGAATACCGTATTTATATGGCAAAAGATATTATTACTATTGAAAAAGAAGATACAAAATCAGAAAAGTTTTATATTAAAAGCTATAAAATTAATTAAAAATTAATTACAAAGTGAACAAGTTGTATATATTTAATAATATATATGACTTGTTTAATTTTTTTTATTTTTTTATTTTTTTCTTGTTCATATTCCGTCGCCGACCCATCGCAGATTATTTCTCAACAAATATTGTTCACTGAAACCCTTGTGATTGCTCTGTTTTTAAAATAATTGATTTGCTTTTACTGTTTATAAATTTTTGCAAAGCAAGCAGATGTAAGTTATATGAAATCAACTTTTGACTAAATCAGTTCAGTGAGCCTATTTTTTGGAAAAAAGCAGAGCAAGTCAAGCAGGGCAATCATAGTTAGTCTTAGAGTACCAAGTATTTGCTGTTACGTGATTGCTCTGTTATTGATAAATATTAAAGTTCTCTATAGAAAAATACATATAAGAAGTTAAATCAAAAATACAAAAATTAAACCACACTGTCGATTTATAAACAGCAAATCAATCAAATTCTGTTCTCTTACTTTCTCAATGCTTTCATCTGCTTGCTTAGCAAAGCAATTTTCTCAACACAGCTAAAATGCCCTGACCAAATTTAATCTATGTTCACCAGAATGCACCAAAATCGTCACCAAATTAACGCACTCTGATTAAATTTTCCATACCGCTACATAACTGCGACGGCTTACTACAGCCACCAAACTGCACCACACTGCATAAAATAGTCACACTTGACAAGCAATACTTCGTCTATTATAATAATATACACATATAATTTACAGAAAGGAGCAGATGTGTATGTCTAAAAGAATTACAATTACACTTACAGATGAAGAATACAACCAAATAAAAGAGGACGCAGAACGCAATTATCGTACGTTCAATGAAGAGCTAAGATACAAGCTAAAGCTACTAAGAGCGGGAGGTTCAGACACCCCAACTTCTTCACCAGCACTTCATTATCCACCAGGAGTACGTTCAGTTGAAAATCCAGAAGGCAGACCAATTATCACCAGCGAGCATACAAATGACTATAATTCGTATTACCAACCAACTGAAACCAGAAGAAGAACAGTAATAGGATAAAAATAAATAAAATTCAAAAGGAGCAATTCGTATGTCAATATATAATGTACTACACAACTTCAACATACCAGAAAATCTTTATAGAGATTTACAATCACAGGCAAGCTGGAGACACCATAAACTGAACGAAGAAATACGTATTAGACTTCAACGTACACTTATAGAGTCGTATGGATATAATTATCTATCAGATTTAACAGACAGAATTCGTAAAGGTGCGTACAACTTATATACTAACCCAGAAAAACCACGCATATCATTTAATTTTTATATGTCAAAGAAAATGATTAGTACAATCGAGGGTATTATTAGTGTTACTAATTACAGTCCACAATCAAACGAGCTCAATGAAGAAATAATAAAACGATTAGCATATACTCTAATGGACCCATTCTATGACGATTTCGAGTAAAAAAAGAGGACCGGGTAGATTACTCTAACCAGTCCTTTATTTATGTTTAAACGTCAGTGAAACGCCAAACAAAAATGTTCATACTACATATATTATACCATACACTCCTAAAAAGTCAATAGCGTGAGCCCATTACCACTCACGCTACTGCTGGTCTCTTTATCTCATAAAAAGGAATAGCTATGAAACAAAAAGAATATTACATATATTGTACCCATTTATTATAACATACCCTCTCTATTTTATCAATCCCATCTCTTTTAATTTTTTTATTTCTCGCAAATCTTCTTCTGTCTCTGTTCCCGCTTTAGGAGGTGTATGAATTAACTCGTGTTCCCTGATTGTAATACATATTAAATTATCTACGCTATTATTTGTCTTGTTCCAGTCCTTGTGATGAATAACATATCCAGAAGGCACCTCTCTTCCGTTTTCGTATTCCCAGATAGCTACGTGAAGTCTTTTTCGTTCTCCTGATGTACACACATAGTAACCTGTCTTTTTATCCTGAGCGTATTTCTTACCCATATATAATTTTTGTCCTTCTCGTGTTATTACTTTACGTGTATTAATTTTGTCAAAATCACCTATACCTAACATTTACTGCTTCTCCTTTCTTTCAGTTTTATTTTACATCTCTTACCTTTACTTTTATATTAAATACTATTCGATCAGGCTCGTCTGCTTTAAAATGTTCATTTGATTCATAAATATAATATTTAATGCTTTTAGAATCAGAACGTTTTATATATTCATTTACTTCTTCGTTATTAAAAAATGTTAATATTTTATTTTTGCTTTTATTTTTATAAAATTCTTTTACTATTATCATAATAATGTCCTCTTACTTCCTGTTACGGCTTTGCCTTCCCATAAATCAAAAGTGGCGTAACGGGTTGCATCCAAACTGTGGTCTCCGTACAGTTGGCCATTCTTGAATTATAATTTCTTTTCCATTTATATCACGTCTTGGAAATTCTGCTCCAG
>CALWGP010000174.1 GCA_944380095.1 uncultured Lachnospiraceae bacterium
ACGCCAACGGCGGCCTGATCTCCTCCAACGTGCAGATCCTGTCCCGTGACGAGATCATCACCGTGGCCAACGAGCCCGACTATGTCTACACCGACGGTGTGGATGAGCGCGACGTGTACGACGATCTGGGCGCCACCATCTGCAACGATGCCCGGGATCAGCAGGGCCGCGACGGCGCTGAGAACCGCTATGACTGGACCATCTACGTCAACGGCGAAGAGGTCTTCGATGGCGATAACAACGCCGAGGACGCCCTGAAGACCGAGGCCTTCAAGTCCAGCGGCAATTATATCCCCGCTGACAATGAGAAGGACGACTACCAGTTCACTGGCAAGGGCGCTCAGACTGAGATCTACATCGACGAGGGCGCTCAGACTGTCCGCGTGGTTGAGATCAACTACTACCTGGGCCAGGTGTCCAGCGTCCGCGAGGACAGCAACGGCCAGTACGCTGTGGTCCGCGAGATCTCCGACCTGTCCGACGACAACGCCAAGCTGGATGACAACGACTTCTATTCCAGCGAGTTTGCCAAGGATGACTATGTGGTCTACACCATCGACCAGAACTCCGATGATGACTTCTACATCTGCGAGATGATGGCCCCCGAGACCGTGGACGGCACTGTCACCCGCGTGGACGAGGATGACATCTCCGATGACGCTTACCTGTATCTGGACGAGGAGACCCGTTACAATTATTCTGGC
The DNA here is from genome assembly GCA_944380095.1 of uncultured Lachnospiraceae bacterium. Lineage (GTDB taxonomy): Bacteria > Bacillota > Clostridia > Lachnospirales > Lachnospiraceae > Gallintestinimicrobium. The sequence goes on from CALWGP010000174.1 coordinate 705, forward strand.
AAGGGTCATATGGCCTATGACCTGAATGATGACGACGACAACGATCATCCCGCTCTGGACGAGGATTACACCCTGTACCTGGATCCCAACGGCTATGTGCTGGGCTACGCTGGCGACACCTCTGTCAGCTACCTGTACGTTGAGGACTCCTACCGCACCCTGAACTGGGAGATCAATGCCACTCTGGAAGACGGCACTGCCGTGACCACCCGCATTGACAACGAGATCGACGGCGCCGACGACGCCCGTTGGCTGGGTATGGACCAGATCAAGACGTTCGCCAACCAGAGCAAGGCCGGTTACTATAACAATCTGGTCTGGCTGGACCGCGACGAACTGACCGAGGACCGTCTGGTCAATGCCGATGTGTCCAACATCGACTACCAGATCTTTGAGTACACCACCAACGACGACGGCGACGTGTATTCTCTGACTGCGGTTGACACCCAGTACGCTGAGAACGTGGACATCAACACCGGCGACGCCTTCATCGACACCGAGTTCCATGAGGACGACATCGTTGTGGACCGCGACACCATTTTCGTGGACGTGGAGAACAACACCGTCTACACCGGCTATGATGAGGTCCCCGAGGTGAAGGACGCCGACATCGCCTATGTGAACGACGGCGAGACCGAGATCGTCTTCATCATCAACGGCGAGATCTATGACGCCAACAAGATCTACTTCGTGCTGGCCGACCTGGATCTGGACCGCGAGAGCGTGAAGCACGACGGCGACACATACTGGCAGTTCGAGAACATGTATGTGGACGGCGACAAGAACGACGACCTGTACGTGTCCTACGACGCTCTGGGCGGCGCGAAGCTCCAGGCTGGCGTGGTTTACCGCGTGAACCAGACCGTGGATGACTACTACATCACCAAGATCGAGGCCGTCAACTACTGGACTGAGGCGGACGTGGTAGCCAACGATGCTCTTGACCTGAAGAACCCGCTCAACTGGAACTTCTCTAAGTTCACCACCGATGAGGAGACCATCTATGTCCTGATGGAGGCCGTCTACGACAACGACGACGATCCCTATGAGATCACCGATTGGAAGATCGGCAACGGCGATCTGGATGACATCATCGAGTCTGGCAAGATCGAAAAGGGCTTTGTCAGCGAGGTTCAGATTGTGAAGGCCGACGACCAGAACGCTGAGCTGGTCTACATCAAGAATGTAAAGTATGTCCCCAACTATGACGTGGCCGTCAACTTTGAGCAGGACACTGCCACCGCCACTTACACCGTGGACGGCAAGGACATGACCGCTGTCCAGAGCAGCTCCCAGAACTATGTGGTGGGCACTGACGTGGTCGTGACCATCAATGCCAGCGCTGGCTATGATATCTCCGCCATCACTGTGAATGGCGTGGCCCAGACTGTTGCCGATGTTGACACCGTGACCCTGACCTTTAACGATCTGGCTGCGGATCAAACCATCAATGTCACCACCGTTAAGGAGACTGAGATGGATACCCTGCGGCTGGAGGGTGGTCTGACGAATGCTACTGTGTGGTATAATTCCGATGATGACATTGAAGGCAAAGACATTATGTCCTATGGCAAGGTGATCGCTCGGGAGTTCCAGGTTGAAAGCGGCAAGACCGTTACCATTAAGGACAACGATAGCTTTGCTTACGCTGTTGGCCAGATCATCTACGACGGCAGCGAGCCTGTTGGCAAAGTAATCGACACCAGCACCATTGAAGTTAAGATTGGCGATGACACCCTCCTGAACGACAGCCTGGTCGCCGTCTTCGACGCTGACGGCAGCTACCTGACCACCGGTACCCGTACTGTTGGTAAGGATAACGACACCATCACCGTGACCGTACCCAAGGCCAATAACGCTGGCAACTACTTCGAGTACAATGGCCAGTATTATGCCTACGACCAGAAGGTCTCTCTGACTGCTGATAATGGTGTCGGCTCTGTCTCTGTTAAGACTGGCTACATCAAGGCCACGGTAGGCGATTGGGAAGGCTACTATCCGGTTGAAAACGCTCTGACTGTGAGCAAGGGTGACGCTGACGGTACCAGCTTCAAGTACGTTGTGGGCAACGGTGAGCCTCAGTATGCCGCTTACGGCGAGGATGCCATCCCCGCTGCTGATGTGACTGACGACATCGTCATCACCAAGGGCTACATCAAGGTTACCGTGACTGCTCATGAGACGGCGGGCACCTGGATCGACAGCATTACCCCCGAGGTCCAGTTTGTCCTCGCCAGCGAAGACAGCGTTGAGGTGACGGTTACCACCAACAGCATCTCCGAGGGCAACCACGAACTGACCGCCACTGGCGATCCCAGTGTGACTGGCGGCACCTTTGAGCTCACTCAGAATCAGGTGTGGGAAGGTAAAGTTACTGTTAACTTCACCGCCAGCACTACTGATGTGGAGATCACTCTTGAGCTGATCTAATTTCTTTCTGGATAAACGATTCAGCACATAGAGCACAATCCCCCGGACGGACTCGTCCGGGGGATTCATTTTACTGTTCTACATCCAGTAGAGCCGCAAGAATATAATTTTCCGT
>CALWGP010000175.1 GCA_944380095.1 uncultured Lachnospiraceae bacterium
CCCTGCGCCGCAGCAGATACCGACCACGATGGCCCAGAAAATGTAGATCGTATCCCGGGAATCCTTGATCGCCGTGCGGAAGCGGACGATCGACAGCGCGCCGACCATACCGAGCGACAAAGCGATGTTGTTCCCGATGACGATCATGACCGTTGTGGTGATGAGCGTCAGCACCGCGAGCGATACGTTAAACTTCATGCTGTATATGCTGCCGCTGTGCGAAAGACGGTAGGACAGGAAAATAAAGCACGCGATCACTGCGGCGACCGCCATGCGGAGCACGATGGTCTCAGCTGTCAGCTCGCCGCTGCTTGTCTCTAAAAGCTGAAACAGATATTCTCTCATTTGCTGATCTCCTTTATCTTTATGATATGGCGCCCAGCGTCAGCTGACGCGCCAGGCAGTATTTGCTGATAGACAGCTCCGGCCGATGGACTTCGTCGAGCAGGTCTTTGATGTAGCTGAGCAAAAATCCGTTGTATTTGACCTCCAGCACCATGTGGAACGGGTCCATCACCGGAAACTGCGGCAAATTGCGCGAAAACAGATCAAAAGATGTCTCCGTGCCGGTGATACGGCTGTCCAGCGTGATGCGGATGTGGTTTTCCCGGGCAATATAGGCCTGCCGCAGGTACTCGACAACCGCCTTCGGTCGGTAGCAGCGGCAGTGCAGCAGACCGTAGCACTCTGCGGCGAACGGATCGTCATACTGCGTGAGCGGACGGTAATCCCCGCGGCACAGGCGCTCTGCATCCGCGCGGGAGACGCGCAGCGACCGCTTGCGCTGATAGGGTCCCTGCTTCTGCTTGATCTCCAGCATGGCGAAATCCGCGTCCGGACTGTATGCCCGCAGGCGGATCTTGCGCCGCAGCTCAAGGCCGTCCACCTTGTCGGAAAAATCCTGATCATCCAGCGTATCAAAGTAAAGTGAGCGGATCCGATAGCCCTGCGCGCCGTTGTGCGTATCCCGCAGCATCAACCGGTCGAGCCGGGCGCGAAGCATGGCGCCCTGTGCCGCGTCGATCGGATATTTCTTTTCCTGCCGCAGCACTTCGTTCATATCACCGCGCCCCCTTTCAGCAAAATTCGGATAACGGAATCGTGTCAATATGCCTCGTACATAATGTGTGTTATATCTACGGCCTGCTGACAGCTATTCCATAATTCTTTCGCAATAGACATAATACATCAATTTTGCAGTAAAGTCTACCTTGGCACTGGAATTTTTCTTAAAAAATAGCTTCCTGATCTGCGGATTCCGTCCAAATTATGAATATTGTCCTAAGAAATTGAACCAAATCATAATTTCGGTCGTGTTTTCTGATCCGCCGTATCAAGCGCTTGCAAAGGGCTGACGCATTCGCTATAATAAAAATGTGAATTTCACTAAAATAATGGACAAAGCGAGGTCCAGTTTTATGGCAACGTTGAAAGAATTATCCGAGCACACCGGCTATTCCATCACGACTATCTCTCGCGTGCTGAATAACGACCCGACCATGAGCGTGAGTGATGCGACCCGTGCGGCTATTTTGGAGGCGGCAGGAGCGCTTAACTATAAAAAGCCTTCGCCCCGGCAGCGCCGCGATGCAGCCGGTCATCTGTGCTTTGCGGTGGCAGAGATGCTCTCGCCGGTCGAACAGCTCAAGGACCCCTATTATCTGTATCTGAAAAACCACGCGGTGCAGCACTGTCTGGATCTGGGACACAGCACGGTCTCACTCGTCGAGTCCGACGGCAGCTATCAGCTGATGGGCAGCGAGGCAGTCAACGGCATTCTGGCGATCGGGATTTTTTCCGAAGATCAGATCGCCGCACTCAGCGCGCTGCACAACAATCTGGTGTTCCTCGATTCTGCGCCAGATGAGCTGCGGTTTGATTCCGTAGTGATCAATTTCAAGCTGGGCGTAGAGCAGGCGCTCGACAGGCTGGTCGCACATGGACACCGCCGGATCGGCTTTTTGGGGCCGGACCGCAAGCTGGATGAACGCAAACGTCCCGCGCCTGAGGTGCGCCGGCAGTATTTCATCGACTTTATGACCGCGCAGGGGCTGTTTTCTCCCGATCTGTTGATCGAGGCGGAGATGACTGCGGCGGATGCTTATCAGACCATGCGCAGCCGCCTGCAGAATGGCGGTGCGTTGCCAACTGCGCTGTTGGCAGCCAACGAGGAGGCTGCATTCGGCGCAATGCGTGCGCTGCGCGAGGGGGGATTGCGCGTACCGGAGGATATGTCCGTGATCGGATTCAACGATACCCCGCTTTCCGAGCTGACTGATCCGCCGCTGACCAGTATCAGCACTCATGTAAAAATGATGAGCTGCGTGGCTGTCGACCTGCTGGTCCAGCGGACGCATAAGGCGCACGACGCTGTGCCGCTCAAGATCGTCGTCCCGCCGATGCTGATCGAACGGGCGAGCGTCAGTTCCTTAACCGAATAATTACACAATGTCCACCTGATCAAAGGACGCCGATACGGCGTCCTTTTTTGTTGTCGTATTTACTAAAAATCAATGCATATTTTTAGCTATGTTTTTTAGTAAAATTTATTGAAATTATAAGTAAAAGTGTTATACTGTGAACAAGCAAGAACAGTGAGAGACGACAAAAGAAAAGGGGGATGAAAAATCATGTTGGCGCAAAATATCATGCAGAATAAGCTGTCAAACGGCGCATTGGATGATAACCTTCGCACAGTATATGGAACAGGTGTCGATTTGGAAATGCAGCGTGCGCGCCTGTCGAATTTAGTAAAATTCTACGAGCAAGCATTCGGCGGCGAAGATGCTGTCGGCCTTTTCTCCGGACCGGGGCGCACCGAGCTGGGCGGCAACCACACCGACCATCAGCATGGACGGGTGCTTGCGGCGGCAGTCAGTCTAGACGCGGTTGCTTGCGCCGCACCAAACGGAACACAGGTCGTGTGTATTTTGTCAAGCGGATATCCGCGCATCACGGTGGATCTGGACGATCTGACACCGCGCGAAAAGGAGCAGCAGTCCTCGATCGCGCTGGTGCGCGGCGTTGCGGCGCGGATCGCCTCGATGGGCTATACGCTGGGCGGATTCAACGCAGTGATCGAATCGACCGTGCTGGGCGGTTCGGGGCTGTCCTCCTCCGCCGCTTATGAAATACTAATTGGCGTGATCTTCAACCATCTGTTCTGCGGTGACGAGCTGCAGCCGGTCGATCTGGCGCTGTGCGGCCAGTATGCGGAAAATGTGTATTTTGGCAAGCCCTGCGGCCTGATGGATCAGCTGGCAAGCGCAGTCGGCGGTATTGTAGCGATCGACTTCCGCAGCCCTATGCAGCCGGATATACGCCGGATCGGATTTGATCTGGAGCAGTCGGGATATTCGCTGTGCGTAATCGATACGGGCGCCGATCATGCCGACTTGACCGACGAATATGCTGCGATCCCGGCAGAGATGTCGGCGGCCGCCCGCTGCTTCGGCAAGGAATACCTACGGGATGTGGAGGAAGCCACGTTCTGGAAGCGGTTGAACGAGGTGAGGACGCAGGCAGGCGACCGTGCTGCGTTACGTGCCATGCATTTTTTTGCTGATAACCGCTATGCAGAGGAGGAAGCGGACTGCCTGACACAGGGGGAGGTCGATTCCTTCCTTGCTCTGGTGCGGCGTTCGGGCGCATCGTCCGCGCAACTGCTGCAGAATTTGTACTGTACTGCGCAGCCGCAGGAGCAGGCAGTGACCGTGGCGATCGCTCTGGCCGAGCATCTGCTCGGTGGAGACGGTGCAGTCCGCGTACACGGCGGCGGCTTTGCCGGCACGATCCAAGCCTATGTGCCCCGACAAAAAGAAACCGCCTTCCAGCAGGGTATGGAAGCGGTGCTGGGACAGGGTTGCTGCCACTTTCTCCGGATCCGTCCGGTCGGAGGCGCCGTGCTGGCGTGAGAAAAGGCATTTCCTCCCTGCCGCGCGCAGGGAAAGATAAACACCAATGCATAAGGAGGTTCCTACTATGGCAATTCTTGTACTGGGCGGTGCGGGCTACATCGGTTCGCACACCGCACGCGCACTGGTCGAGACCGGTCGCGATGTGGTCGTAGCGGACAATCTGGAGACCGGCTTCCGTGCGGCTGTACCGGCGAAGGCCCGTTTTTACGAGGGCGACATCCGCGACCGCGCCTTTCTTGACCAGCTGTTCGAAGCGGAGCAGATCGAGGGCGTGATCCATTTTGCAGCCAATTCGCAGGTCGGCGAAAGCATGAAAAAGCCGCTCAAGTATTATGACAACAATCTGTGCGGCACCAAGACCCTGCTGGACAGTATGGTCGCGCACAATGTGCTCAAGATCGTCTTTTCTTCGACCGCCGCGACCTACGGCGAACCTGAGCGCGTGCCCATCCTCGAGACCGACCGCACCGAGCCGACCAACTGCTACGGTGAGACCAAGCTGTCCATGGAAAAGATGATGAAGTGGGTCTCGGTCGCGCATGGGCTGCATTATGTGGCGCTGCGCTACTTCAATGCCTGTGGCGCGCAGCCGGACGCTTCGATCGGCGAGGCGCACGATCCGGAGACCCATCTGCTGCCGCTCATCCTGCAAGTGCCAAACGGCCGGCGCGAAGCAATCTCGATCTTCGGCGACGACTACCCCACCCCGGATGGCACCTGTATCCGTGACTATATCCATGTCTGCGACCTTGCGCAGGCGCACATTCTGGCGCTCGACTACCTGCTCGCAGGCGGCGACAATAACGTGTTCAATCTGGGCAACGGCGTGGGCTTCTCGGTCAAAGAGGTCATTGAGGAAGCGCGCCGGGTGACCGGCCATCCGATCCCTGCCAAAATTGAAGCACGCCGCGCAGGCGATCCGGCGCAGTTGATCGCCTCGAGTGAAAAAGCCAAATCGGTGCTTGGCTGGAAGCCGCAGTATGACGGCCTGCATACCATCATCGAGACCGCGTGGAACTGGCACAAGTCCCATCCACACGGCTACGAAGCGTAAGGGAGGCTGCATAATGATCGACACCGCTGTTGCCCGTCTGGTCCGCTATGCGGAGCAAAAAGGGTTGATCGCGCCAGAGGACCATATCTGGGCGGTCAACACCCTACTTGAAGCGCTGCAGTTGGACGCTTACGAGGAGCCCGTGCTGGACGACTCCCCCATTGACCTGCCCGCTGTGCTGGATGAGCTGATGGACGACGCGCACGCCCGCGGCGTGCTGGAAAACGACTCGATCGTTTACCGCGATTTGTTTGATACCAGCCTGATGGGCCGCCTGACGCCGCCGCCGCGCGAAGTCATTGCCAAATTCCATGCGCTATATGCAGAAAACCCGGTGCATGCGACCGACTGGTATTACCGCTTTAGTCAGGATACCAATTACATCCGCCGCGACCGGATCGCAAAGGACGTTCAGTGGAAAACACCGACCGAATACGGTGAGCTGGACATCACGATCAATCTGTCTAAGCCGGAAAAAGATCCAAAAGCGATCGCAGCGGCGCGCAACCTGCCGGCAGCTGCCTATCCCCGCTGCCAGCTGTGCACGGAGAACGAGGGCTATGCCGGCCGGGTCAACCATCCCGCGCGTCAGAACCACCGCATCATCCCGATCACGATCGACGGACAACCTTGGTTTTTGCAGTACTCCCCCTATGTGTATTACAACGAGCACTGTATCTGCTTAAATTCCGTGCACACCCCGATGAAGATCGACCGTGCCTGCTTCCGCAAGCTGCTCGATTTCGTCAGCCAGTTCCCGCATTATTTTGTCGGCTCCAATGCCGACCTGCCCATTGTCGGCGGCTCTATTCTGGCGCACGACCATTTTCAGGGCGGTCATTATGAATTTGCGATGGCCAAAGCGCCGGTCGAAACGGTACTGTCCTTCCCCGGATTTGCGGATGTGCGCGCGGGCATTGTTAAGTGGCCGATGTCGGTTATCCGGCTGGACTGCGCCGATCCGGCGCGGCTTGTTGAGTTGGCGGACCGCATCCTGACCGCGTGGCGTGTCTATACAGACGAAGACGCGATGATCCTTTCTGAGACGGACGGCGTGCCACACAATACGATCACGCCGATCGCTCGCCGACGCGGCGCGGAATATGAACTGGATCTTGTGCTGCGCAATAATTTAACCACTCCCGAACACCCGCTCGGGCTGTATCATCCGCACGCCGAACTCCACCATATCAAAAAGGAAAACATTGGCCTGATCGAGGTCATGGGTCTGGCCGTTCTGCCTGCGCGTCTCAAAACCGAGCTGGCGGCTCTTGGTGAGGCGCTCCTCAGCGGCAGCGACCTGCGTACCGACCCACTGACCGCTGCCCATGCAGACTGGGCAGAAGGCTTTGCTTCCAGATATGACCTGACGCCGGACAATATCACAGCCATTATCCATAAGGAGGTCGGGCTGGTGTTTGCCACTGTTCTGGAGCATGCAGGCGTGTATAAGCGCACGGATGCAGGCAGAGCCGCCTTTCTGCGGTTCGCGCAAAGCGTGGACTGAGCGCGATCCGGAACTGCATGGGCCGGCGGCACGGTTCGTCCCCTTATCCGCCCGCCGGTCCAGCTCTAAAATACAAAAGCGCCGGGCTTTTGCCCAGCGCCATCTGCTCCTTGTTAAGAAATTGCTAAGTGTATACTGCCTGTGGTTCAGCGATTCATATCGCGCAGAACTTCCATGCAGTCACGGTCTGCTTCGGTGACACGACCCATATATGTGTTCATACGGTTCATGCTGTAAAGCAGCGCACCCAGCTTCTCAGAATAAGAATACTTGTTCTTCATTTGGGATAGCCTCCATTCGTATGATCGATTCGATTGATTTTGTTCATCAGGTTCTGTTCACCTGACAGATACCATTATAGTTATTTCGCATAAATAGTCAATATATTTTTTGTTGAATATGTCCACAGAACATCGATTTTTATTTGTAAGTATTGCACAATTTAAGCGCGCATGATTTGTGCAATACGGCGAATCAGCATGTTTGTCCGTTCTGAGGATAAAAATGCTGCAGGATCGGCGTTAATAGGACATTTATTCAAAATACATTTCCATACCCTGCAGAAAAGAAAGGAGATTCACCATGGGTAAAAAAGAGAACTACACCTCGGGCAGGCTGCCGGCGCGGCAAAAATACGCTTTCGGCATCGGCGCGATCGGTAAGGATGCGATCGTCAATCTGGTCGGCGCGTTCTTGATGCTGTACTACACGGATACGCTTGGCTTGAGCGGCACCTTTGTCGGCGTACTGTTCTTTGCAGCGCGCATCTGGGATGCGATCAACGACCCAATGATGGGCATGATCGTGGACAACACCCGTACCCGCTTCGGCAAGTTCCGCATCTGGATCGCCATCGGCACATTGGTCAACTCGGTGTTCTTTATCCTGACGTTCACTACCTTCGGCATTGAGGATAAGACCCAACTGATGATCTATGTGACCGTAACCTACATCCTGTATGGCATGAGCTATACGATGATGGACGTCCCGTACTGGTCCTGGTTGCCCAACCTGTCCTCCAACCCGCGCGAGCGCGAGTCCATCTCTGTCATACCGCGTATCGGCGCGTCGCTGGGCGGCTTTGTGATCTGCACCTTCGGCCTGTACATGATCGACTTCTTCAACCGCATGGCAGGCGACACCACGGTCATGCAGACCCAAGATGACGGCAGCGTTTTCAACATTTCCGAGACCGGCTTCACCTACTCCGCCATCGCGATTGTTGTGCTGTTCATCATCTGCATTGCCATCACGGTCTTCAACGTCAAGGAGCCGCCCACGATCGGTGCAAAGGCGACCAAGACCAGCCTCAAGGAAGCGTTCTCTGTTATTGTCAAAAACGACCAGCTCGTCGCTTTTATCGGCCTGCTGTTGACCTTCAATCTCTGCACCCAGATCCTCAAGGGTTTTGCGGTATACTATTTCAAGGAAGTTTGCCGTGACGCCGGCTTGTACGCAATCTTTGGCTTTGCGATCGTCTTTGAGATGATCGGCCTGTTCCTGTTCCCTGCTATCGCGCACCGCATCGACCGTCAGAAGGTCTACTTCCTCGCCTGCGGCTTTCCGGTTCTTGGTCTGGTGCTGCTGTGCGTGGCGGGCTATGTCATCCCGACCAACTACTTTGCGGTTGTTCTGTGCTGCGCATTCATCTTCTTCGGCTCCGGCCTGTCGCTCGGCACGACCACCTGCTGCATCGCGGACGTCATCGACTACGGCGAAGTGAAGTTCGGCAAACGCAATGAATCGGTCACCTGTTCTGCGCAGACCTTCCTGATGAAGGCCGCCATGGCAGTCGCCGGCCTGCTGACCGGTATTGGTCTGGATATCGTCGGCTACGACGCTACACTGGCCAACGCAGGCGAGATGCAGTCTGCAGGTACGATCTTCGGTATCCGCGTGCTGATGTTCGTCATCCCGATTATTCTGGCCATCCTGAGCTTCCTGATTTTCAAGTATGCGTACAAGCTCAAGGGAGACCGTCTGGATGCGCTGACCCGTCAGGTCAACGCGCTGCACGCATCCAAGGCTGACAAGGACTGACCCGCCCATCCCCTTTTCTACGGAAGAAAGGAAGAATCGTATATGAGCATTCTCTATCATCCGTCCAGCAAGACCTTCCATCTGACAAACGGTCGGCTGAGCTACATCTTCCAGATCCTCCGCAACGGCAACCTCGGACAGCTTTACTTTGGTAAGGCTGTCCGAGACCGGGAGGAGTTTGGACATCTGCTCGAATGCAACCACCGGCCGATGACCGCCTACGTCTACGAAGGCGATAAGCGGTTTTCCATGGACCACATCAAGCGCGAATACCCCACCTACGGCACAGGTGATTTTTCCGCGCCAGCCATTGAACTGGTCGAGCCGAACGGTAACCGCGTGATCGATCTGCAGTATGTCTCCCACACGGTCACAGCCGGCAAGCCCGCTCTGACCGGCCTGCCCGCCACCTACTGTGAGCAGGACAACGAGGCTGAGACGTTGTCCATCCTGCTGCGCGACCCGGTCGCAGATGTACAGGTGGAGCTGCTGTATACCGTGTTCGCCGGGTACGACGCTCTGGCACGCTCGGCGCGCATCGTCAATACCGGCGGTCAGCCGCTGCACCTGACCCGCGCGATGAGCCTGTGTCTGGATCTGCCAGACTGCGACTATGATTTCATCCACTTCTCCGGCGCGTGGTCGCGTGAGCGCCAGCGCAAGGACCGCCGGTTGGAGCAGGGCGTCCAGTCAGTCGGCTCGGTGCGCGGCTGCTCCTCGCACAACCACAACCCCTTTGTCATCCTCAAGCGCCCGACGGCTGACGAGGACAAGGGCGAAGCGATTGGGTTTTCTCTGATCTACTCGGGCAACTTCCTCGCGCAGGCGGAGGTCGATTCCTGGAACACCACCCGGGTGCTCATGGGCATCCACCCGTTCGGCTTCGACTGGAAGCTGGAGGCAGGAGAGTCGTTCCAGGCGCCGGAAGCGGTCATAGTCTATACTGCGGACGGCTTAAATGCGCTCAGCCAAACCTATCACAGCCTGTACCGCAGCCGGCTGGCACGCGGAGAATGGCGTGACAAGCCGCGCCCGATTCTGATCAACAACTGGGAAGCCACCTACTTCGATTTCGACGAGGATAAGCTGATCAACATCGCGCGTACAGCGCACGAGGACGGCGTTGAGCTCTTCGTGCTGGATGACGGCTGGTTCGGCGCGCGCTCGAGCGATACCGCCGGTTTGGGCGACTGGACCCCCAATCCAGAGCGCCTGCCGCGTGGTCTGGCCGGCCTGTCCGAGCGGATTGAGGCGCTCGGCATGAAATTCGGCATCTGGATCGAGCCCGAAATGGTCAACAAGGATTCCGATCTGTACCGCGCGCACCCAGACTGGATCATCCATGTGCCCGGCCGTCCGGCGTCCCACGGGCGCAACCAGTATGTGCTCGACTTCAGCCGCAAGGAGGTCGTTGACTGCATTTTCAGTCAGTTACATGCGCTGTTCTCTGGCGCGAAGATATCCTACGTCAAGTGGGATATGAACCGCTGCATCACCGAGTGCTTCTCCGCGGCGCTGCCTGCCGACCGGCAGGGCGAGGTGTTCCACCGTTATATCCTTGGCGTATACGATCTGTATGAGCGTCTGGTCACTGCGTTCCCGCATATCCTGTTTGAATCGTGCGCCTCGGGTGGCGGCCGTTTTGATCCGGGTATTCTGTACTATGCCCCACAGGGCTGGTGCTCGGATGATTCGGATGCAGTGGAGCGCATGCGTATCCAGTATGGCACAAGCTACTGTTATCCAGTCAGCGCGATCGGCGCGCATGTTTCGGCCTGCCCCAACCATCAACTGTTCCGCACCACGCCTATCTCGACCCGCGCCAACGTGGCGTTCTTCGGCACCTTTGGCTATGAGCTCGATCTCAACAAGCTGACCGAAGCGGAACGCGCGCTCGTGCGCGAGCAGATCGCGTTTATGAAGCAGTACCGCGCGGTCATCCAGTTCGGCACTTTCTATCGCCTGCTGTCGCCGTTTGATGGCGGGAATATCATGAGCTGGATGGTCGTCAGTCCGGACAAGCGCACGGCTATTGTCGGCTACTACAAGTTCCTCAATGAGGTCAACGGCCCCTACCGCCGGGTGCGGCTCAAAGGTCTGGATCCTGCATTGGACTATGTCGTCGACGGGAAGGAATCGCACTACGGCGACGAGCTGATGCACATCGGCCTGATCACAACAGACGGTTCTGCCGGCGAATGCCAGCCGGACGACCGTAAAAGCTGCGACTTTGACTCCCGCATTTTTGTGCTGCAGGCGTCCGATCAATAATTCCATAGCAAAGTATACACCGGCAGGACAATTGTCTTGCCGGTGTTTTGTGCTGTATTTTCGCCTTTATCGCGTGGAAAAAACGTACTCGGTGCGGTGGTGCCAGATCTCCCCCACCCGCAGGATGGGCAACGGAAAGCCCGGGCAGGCAAATGCGTTGGGCCAGAACTGAGTCTCCAGACAAAAGCCATGACGTTTGCCATAGACCGCACCGCCTTTTCCGCGCGGCAGATCTGATCCGATAGAGTTGCCGGAATACACCTGCACGCCGGGCATATCCGACCGCAGAGTGAGCTGGATTCCCGTCTGAACGCAGTAAACCACGGCAACAGGACGCATCCCTTCACCCTCTATAATATAGTTGTGGTCGTATCCGCCTGCGCGGCGGATTTGATCAAAACCGCTGTCCCAGCCGTCCGCCATTGGGCGCGGGATACGCAGATCGAGCGGTGTGCCATTCACTGATGCGATCGTTCCATCTGGCGCGCTATATGCGCCGAGCGGCGTATAGCGTCCGGCGTGGACGCACAGCAGCTGCTCACCAACCTCCCCCGCATCGTGCCCTGCCAGATTGAAATAGGCGTGACTGGACAGATTGCAAACCGTGTCTGCATCCGCTTTGGCGGAATAGTCAAGGGCGAGCGAACCGTCCCGCAGGCTATAAGCGACAGTGACACTGAGATTTCCGGGATAGCCCTCCTCTCCGGCTGGACTGTCGTAGTGGAGTAGAAGGCGGTCTGCTTCAACTTTGGCGCGCCAGATGCGCTTGTCCAAGCCGACACAGCCGCCATGCAGATGGTTGATCCCCTTTTCATTGCACGATAGATGATACTCCTGTCCGGTGATGGCGATGCAGCCGGCAGCAATGCGTCCGGCGCAACGGCCGAGCAGCGCGCCAATGTAGCATGACTGCGCTTCGTAAGCTCGAACAGAGTCAAAGCCGAGCACAACATCGATCGGCACGCCATGTTGGTCCGGCACAATCAATGTGCGAATGATGCCGCCCAGTGTCAAAATATCTGCTCGGCAGGCGCCGTCGGTCAGCGTATATTGCTCCACAGACTGTCCGTCTGCAGTTTGTCCAAAGGGGGTGCAGATGATTTCCACATTTATCACATCGCTTTATTGCAGTCTATTGATGCGGATTTTGCCTATGTTCTCAAAAAATGGCGCAGTCTTTCAGCCTGCGGTAAATTTCGGTTCCGTTCTTTCTGCCGAAGTGCCGCAGGGAATCCAGATAGATGACCTTGGGCGAATGCTCTTTTCCGAAAACGATGGAAAGGATATCAGCGAGCATATGCTCGTATTCGGTCCCGGCGAATTGTTCGCGCAGTCTGCTGCGGATCCGCATTCTCTCCTGATGCGCCGCATAGAAGGATTCTATGTTCTCGGTCTGCACCTGCCGCTGGATCCGCTTTGTGCGGTGGTTTGCTTCGTCCGCCGCCAGAATGGCGCCCTCGATGGTCGTGGATTTCACCACACGTCCGACCGATTTGCCGCGCATCCGAACAAATTCACAGACCGCTTTATAGCCCTTGTCCTTGCTGATGATCCCGATGCTCGCGTCCGGCGCGGCGCAGAGTATCTCACCCACGCGGACAGCGATGTAGAAGTCAAGCGCATTTTTGCCGGTCGTTTTCAGCTTGTAGGTTTCCAGCTGGCAGTCTGCGTTTTCGATCTCGGTCAAATAGCGGCGCTCGATATTCCGCGATGATTCGCTGAAAAAGAGGATCAGCGAGTCTTCTGCGCACAGCTGGTCTGCGCCGGACAGGCCGGGATTATGGACATTTTCCAGATCGACCAGAAAGAACATTGTCTCATCGCCTCACAAAACTTTATTTGCTCTCATTATACAGGAATGGAGAATTAAAAACAATGTTTCGGTAAGATTTACAGCGCAGCAAAAGACGCGGGATGCTTCGCAGTACCCGTTATGGTTTTGCGAAGCTCTCTGCCATAAGGCGGACCAGCAGCCCCTGACAGCCTGCCAGTACATCCTGCCATGTGGCCTCAAAGTCGCCCGTATACCAGGGGTCTGCCACATCCCGATCCGGCTGTCCCGCATATTCCATCAGCAGATGCATTTTCCCATCGGGGTCTCCGCCGCAAATACGGCGCATGTTGTGCAGATTCGCACGATCCATGCCGATCAGCAGGTCATATGCCCCGTAGTCTTTGGCCTGGAGCTGACAGGCTGTTTTGCCGGAGCAGCGGATCCCGTGCTCCGCCAGCTTCCGCCGCGCAGGCAGGTAGACAGGATTGCCAAGCTCTTCCCTGCTGGTGGCGGCGGACTGGATAACAAATTGCTTTTCCAACCCGGCTTTTCTGACCAGATCTTTCATGACGAATTCAGCCATCGGGCTTCTGCAAATATTGCCGTGGCATACGAACAGGATTTTTACCATTTCTTTTCCTCTCTGTTTTTTGAAAATGTTCGTCTGATTTGCGATATTTCCGCATTTTCAGAACGTTTCAAGCAGCTTCTGTTTTGCCCTCTCCATAACTCTACAAGGATCTACACCACTGTTCATAAATTTGGTGTAAATTTGATGTACTGGGAGAAGTGCTTGTGGTTTACGGCATAGATATTATACCATAGCAAAACAAAAATTTGATCTAAAACATATTTTCATAAAATTGGATCCCAGAGTAATATATAATCAGGGCTGGCAGCGTGAGCAATCGCCCGGGCTGCCAGCCCTGATCTACTGTTTTTACAGCAATAGCCGAAGCAATCTTTACTTCACGACATCTTCGCAGAAGCGCATCAGGATGGTCGCGACTCTGCGAGGCTCGCCGTGCCTTTGTTTTCGATTTTATCCACTGCATAGGTAATACGCTGCTCATAGCTTTCATCCAAACTCATGCGGGTACTGCTTTGCACGGTATATATAATATTCCATTATCGTTAAAATGGGCAGCAAAGCAACCAATGCAAAGTAAATCAACAGCCGCCGTTGCAGCTTTAGGTAGGAATGTTGAATGCAAAAATTACATAGACTCTTTCCAGTCAGATCCGCTCCCTCTCCTCGGCAAACCGCCCCAGAACGCAAAAAAGACCTAAGGCAAGATAAAGAGGGATAAGGAACTATTTAACGGCTGACAGACAGGTTGTAATAACAGAAAGCGGGTATATCACGAAA
>CALWGP010000176.1 GCA_944380095.1 uncultured Lachnospiraceae bacterium
CCAAGATCCGAACTGCGGACGGCGCACTCTGGTATACGCAGCTTGCCCAGGACGCTGTGGAGCGCAAGCCCTATAAGGCCCCAGACGATACGGTAGCCTATCAGGAGAGCATCGTAAAGCGGCTGCCTGACCCGCCAAAGCGCAAGGATCGGATGTGAGGCGCAGCCTATGAGAAATGAAGAACGGGACGTCTATGTGATCCCACCCAATTTCATTGAAGGCGGCACACTCCTGGGCGGGATGTTCAAGACCCGCAATGTCATCGAGGCCGGTGTCCTAGGACTCCTTGTAGGCCTGCCCGTCCTCAATTTAGGGATTTCCCTCACTACGCGAGTCATCATCCTTTGCTTGACGGCCCTGCCGCTGGTGTTGGTCGCTCTTATCGGCATTTCCGGCAGCAGCCTATCCGCTTTCATCCTCCAATTCTTTCGCTTCCTGCGGAACCGCAGAGTCCTTAGCCGGGAACCGGTGACGGACAGCGGAAAACAGAAAAAGCCAGTACTGCCAAGCTGGCTTCGTAAAAAGCAACCGGAGCAGGAAACCCAGGAGCAGGAGGCAGCGCCGGTCAGCCGCAGCAGCTTACGGTTTGACAGGAAAGCGCGCAAGGTCACCCAGCACAAGACGTTTCTCCCACCGGAGGAAAAGGTGAAGCCCCTCAACCCGTTGGCGGAGTATGTTCCCATCGAAAAAATCGAGAATGGTGTGATTTACACCAGAGACCACCGCTATGTGAAGGTGGTGGAGGTCGTTCCGGTCAATTTTTTGCTCCGAAGCGCCCAAGAACAGCGCGGGATCATCTATTCCTTTATCAGCTATCTGAAGATCGCTCCGGTCAAGGTGCAATTCAAGGTGCTGACGAAACGTGCGGATATCGACCGCCATGTGGAGACGGTGCGGAAGGAGCTGGAGCAGGAAACAGACCCACACTGCCGGATGCTTCAGGAGGACTATTTGCAGCTGATCCAGCAGCTTGGCTCCCGTGAGGCCATTACCAGGCGTTTCTTTCTGATCTTCGAGTATGAGGAACTGCCGGGTACCCGCCGAGGCCATGAGGAAGAGGAGGCCATCGCCTCCCTCCAAACCGCCGCCCGAACAGCGGCCAACTACCTGCGGCAATGTGGGAACACGGTGGTTATGCCGGAGAATGAGGATGAAGCGACCTGTGAGATCCTCTACAACATTCTCTGCCGTAAGGAGAGCAACGAACAGCCCTTTCCCCAGAAGCTGAAAGGCGTGCTGACAGAGTATCTGGCCGCCGGGCGCTCCCTGGACAACATCCCCTCCAATGAGTTCTACGCCCCTGCCCGGATCGATTTGACCCATGGACGCTACATCTGCATCGACGGCGTCTACTACGCCTATCTGCTGGTGCCCTCGGACGGCTATAAGTCGCAGGTGCCCGCCGGCTGGCTCAGCCTGATCGTCAATGCTGGGGACGGTATCGACCTGGATATGTTTCTCTCCCGCCAGCCCAAGGACCGCATGATCCGCAAGCTGGGCCAGCAGCTCCGTATTAACCGGAGCAAGATAAAAGAAACCAGCGACACCAATACGGACTTTGACGATCTGGACGGCGCTATCCGCAGCGGCTACTTCCTCAAAGACGGCCTTGGCAACAATGAGGATTTCTATTACCTCAACCTGCTTATCACCATCACCGCCAGCAGCGTGGATGAATTAGAGTGGAAATGCGCGGAGATGAAAAAGCTCCTGCTGTCCCAGGATATGGATGTTCAGCCCTGTTCCTTTTGTCAGGAACAGGCCTTTTTATCGTCCCTCCCTCTGGTCTCCCTGGAGCGCAGCCTCTTTGAACGCTCCAAGCGCAATGTGCTGACCCTGGGAGCGGCAAGCTGCTATCCCTTTACCAGCTACGAGATGTGTGATGACAACGGCATCCTCCTGGGCGTCAACAAGCACAACAACTCCCTCATCATTGTGGACATCTTCGACAGCCGAGTCTACAAGAACGCCAACATAGCAATTCTGGGCACCAGCGGCGCAGGCAAGAGCTTTTCCATGCAGCTTATGGCCACGCGGATGCGGCGCAAGGGCATCCAGGTCTTTATTGTAGCGCCGCTCAAGGGCCATGAGTTCCACCGGGCCTGCTCCAATATTGGCGGCGAGTTCATCCAGATCTCCCCGGCCTCTCAGAACTGCATCAATGTCATGGCGATCCGCAAGGTGGATCGCTCCGTGGATGAAATGCTGGACGGGCCCGGAGTGGAGAAATCTCTGCTGGCGGCGAAAATCCAGAGGCTTCACATCTTTTTCTCCCTGCTGATCCCAGATATGAACCACGAGGAGCGGCAGCTTTTAGACGATGCCTTGATCCGTACCTACGCACGGCTGGGGATCACCCACGACAACAGCACGCTGGATGACCCGGACCATCCGGGCCAATACCGGACGATGCCGGTGCTGGGGGATCTGTACGAGGTTCTGAAGGAGTCCCCGGATACCAAGCGGCTTGCCAATATTCTCAACCGTCTGGTCAACGGTTCCGCCCGAACTTTCAATCAGCAGACCAATGTGTCTCTGGACAATAAATACACTGTCCTTGATATATCCGAGCTGACCGGCGACCTGCTGACTGTGGGGATGTTCGTGGCGCTGGATTTCGTCTGGGACAAAGCCAAGGAGAACCGGACGGAGGAAAAGGCCATATTCATCGACGAGTGCTGGCAGCTCATCGGCGCCAACAGCAATCGCCTGGCCGCGGAATTTGTCCTGGAGATTTTTAAGATCATCCGCGGTTACGGCGGCAGCGCCATCTGCGCCACCCAGGACATCAACGATTTCTTTGCTCTGGAGGACGGCAAATACGGCAAGGGCATCATCAACAACGCCAAAACCAAAATCCTGCTCAATCTGGAGGAGGAAGAGGCACGGCGCGTCCAGTCTATCCTCCATCTCTCTGAGGCGGAAGTTATGGAGATCACCCACTTCGAGCGTGGTAACGGCCTGATCAGCACCAATAACAACAACGTGACGGTGGAGATCAAGTGCAGCCAGTTGGAGAAAGAATTGATCACCACCGACCGGCGGGAACTGCGGGAACTGCTGGGGCGCGAGAACTGATGTGGCTGTATTGCGGTATGTGTCTATGTATCCAATTTCTGTGTGCGTCTCCATGACGGCGCTATGACGGAAGTGCCTTGACCAATATACGTCTTATGACGGCGGTATTACGTCTGGGAGGTAGCTCAAAATGAAAACAAGAACGGAACTCTATGGGAAGGAAGCCAAAAGTCTGCTGCGGGACATCACCATGTATCGGGCGTTGACCGAGGAGCAGATTCTTCGCCTTTATCCCGGCAAGCGGGAGACGATCAAGAACCTGCTGTCCTATCTCACCAAGCAGGACCGCATCTACTATATTGACGGTCTGTACTGCCCCACGCCGGAATGTGCTGAGGATGTTGACCGCGGCCTTTTGGCCGCGGTCTGGGTGCTGGCGGATTTTATTGACCGGGTGGAATACCACTCAGTTGCGGAATATCCAGCCAAAATCATCTTTTTCGCTGACGGCGAGATCTATGAGATCATCCATGCGGCCCAAGGGAAAGACACTCTTTTGTCTTATGTTCTATCCTCCGCAGGGGAACACCCCTCCAGATACCTGGTGCTGGTGGATGATCCCGGCCAAATCGAACAGCTTCAGATTCCTCATGCCAGCGGATACTGCACGGTGTCCCCGGAGGGGGATGTCCACTACTACCAAAAGGAATAAAGGAGGAGACAATTTGGAACGAGCGGTCCTATCGCATCGCATTACATCGATTTTATCAGATATTTCCCGGCTCACCAACGCGCTCTATGCGCTCAACACCACCGATATCCAGCGCTACCCCGACAACTACGAAGTGCTGTCCACGGATGCGGCGCTTCGGGCGGAGCGGATCGCCTGCCGCCTACGGCATCTGCTCTACGCCACAACCAGCATTAGCAGGGACGAATACCTGACCTCGGCCGCCGTCATGCAGGGCATTGAGATCCGGTCTGAGGACGGCATTTTGGAAATCACGCTGCCCTGCCTGCACCCCAAACGAAAGCAGAGGCAGAGCACGGAATACCTCCTTGATCCCTTCACCGCCGCCCTCAGCCAGTACGCCAAAAGTAACCCCATGCCCCGGTTGCGCCACTGCGTCGTGTGCTTTTCCCTGGTCTACAACCGGGATCTGCCTGAGCGGCGAGTTCGGGACTACGACAATCTGGAGCTCAAGCAGTTTCTGGACGTGGCGGCGTCCTTTCTGCTCACAGATGACAGCGGCCTGCTGTGTGACGCCTATCACACCACGGAGCTGGGCGATATGGACTGCACCCGCATCTCCATCATGGACAACACCCGGTTTCCCGATTGGCTGGAGAGAAAACAGGCGGCCCTGCAATCCATCTCGGAATTATAGTCCCAAAGGCCCTCAAAACCATATCCCATTTCGGTCCATTTCCCCCTCACGGAATTGGGATATGCGCGGTGGAGCTGAAAAGTCCCGCGTACCAACGATCTCACAGACATGGGGTGGGCGGAAAAACGCCCAGGTTAAGAACACCCTGGGCGTAAAACCGGCAACGAGGGGGCGGTGTGCGTGACCAGGCGAAAGGGGCCGCTGCCATCGCCCGATACCTTCCCCGACCTGCTGCTGACCCTCGTTGCTCTGTCCGGTGAACTGCCGTCCGCGCTGGTGAGCAGGCTCCCCGGCTCCGACAGCTACAAGGCGTATGCTGTTAAAATCCTCAAGCGGGAAAGGCTCCTTCGCACCTACTACCATGATGGACTTCGCGGCCTGCGTCTGACCTCTATTGCCAAAAACCTTCTGACGGCGAGACAGCCGGACAGATATCTTCCACTCTTTACCGGCGACACCGCCACCAACACGCCAAAATACTCGGTCCCACACCGCCTGCGCCTTCACCGGATGGCCGAGGTGCTGGTCACAGCATACAACGCGGGCCTCCTGACCTTCCCCTGGGAAAAACCGGCTGCCTTTCAGGCAGAACCGGACGATGCCAGCCTATATGTTGGTCCGGCCTACTACAGCTCCAGAGAGGTGAAGGAGATTGGCGCGCAAGCGACTATGATCCGCGGCTCCCGCTCCACTGGCATTCTGCTTTGTGGCAGCGGCATCTATGCCGTCTATAACACCGCCGACACCCGGATGAAGTGGGAGTACAAAGCCGAGGTCCGGCTCAAAGCCATGATGCAGACAGACCTGTGCCACAGGAGACTTGCGGATAGGTTTATGGATTCGCCCCCGGGTGCTATCGTCTTCGGCGATGGTATGGACCAACTGGAGATTCTGATGGGCCAAGGCGATAAGGAGACGAGAAACTACCTCATTATGAACGGGATCTTTCGCTGTTTCCACTATCTGACCCTCGACCACCGCGGGGAGGTATTGCTGCGGCTCTTGTGCGATCCGGAGCGGAAAGCGGCGCTGGATGGTATCCTTTCAGAGGATCTGGCCGAAGGCAGGTCCAACTGGCTGATCGAGCATGACGCCATAGATGGAAACGGCTGCCCGGTGCTGTTTGGCTACACCTGCGATATGCCACGCATCCGGCGGTTTGACGATGCTCTCGGCCTGCATGGGCAGACCGGCACGGTCTACTGTTTCGATTTCCAGGAGCCGGCGCTGCGCCGGGTCTGCGGACCAAGGGTTGCGCTGCAAAGCATTGACTTTGAAGCATTTGAAGGGAGTGTTTTCCATATCCCGCAAACAACTGATTAAGGTGCTGACCGTCCTGCCCTTTGCCGTTGCGGCGCTGCTCTACGGTGGCGGATATATCAGCCAGTTCCTATATAACCACCACGTTTGGCAGCAGGCTGGCGGCACGCTGTATAGCGGCACCTCACCGGAGTTCCCGGACCCCGGCTTCCTGTCCTGTGTCCTGGCGGCTTTCCGATTCCCTTACGGTCTATATGGTGTGGGGATCTGCGTCGCGGTCATCGGTATTCTGGTTTTTATGGTTATGCGTATGGGCTACAGCGAGACGGGAGAATATGACAGGGACCGCAATCTCGTTTACTCCAACAAGGGCACCTACGGGACGGCCGGCTTTATGACCAAAAAGGAAATGAAAGGCGTCCTCGATCTGGTATCCGACATTCGCAAGCACCACGGGACGATCTTGGGGGAACTGGACGGCCAAGTGGTCTGTATCCCGGAGAACACCCGATTCAACGGCAATATCGCCGTATATGGCGCCTCCGGATCGAAAAAGACCAGGGCTTTCTGTGTCAATATGATCCTGCAGTGCGCTGCAAGGGGCAACAGCATGGTCATTACGGATCCAAAATCCGAACTGTACGAAAAGACCAGTGAGTACCTGCGGAATAAGGGCTATACCGTCCGCGTATTCAACCTGGTGACGCCCTCCGCCTCGGACTCCTGGAACTGCCTGTCTGAGATCGAAGGCAAGGAGCTGATGGCACAGCTGTTTTGTGATGTGGTCATAAAGAATACCGGAAGCGAGCGGGGCGATCACTTCTGGGACAACGCTGAACTCAATCTGCTCAAAGCGCTGGTGCTGTACGTCAGCAACAACTATCCGCCAGAGAAGCAGAACATCGGCGAAGTCTACCAGCTGCTTGCCATGAGCAGCGAGAAAGAACTGAACGCCCTGTTTGACGTGCTACCGGTGGGCCATCCAGCAAAGGCCCCTTACAGTATCTTCAAGCAATCCTCAGAAAATGTGCGGGGCGGCGTCATCATCGGGCTGGGGAGTCGGCTGCAGGTGTTTCAGAACCAGGATATCCGCAACATCACCGCTTACGATGAGATCGACCTGGAATTGCCGGGTCAGCAGCCCTGCGCCTATTACTGCATTACCAGCGACCAGGATTCGACTTTCGATTTCCTGTCCTCTCTGTTCCTGTCCTTTATTTTTATCAAGCTGGTACGTTATGCGGACGAGCAATGTCCCAACGGGGAGCTGCCCGTCCCCGTCCATGTTTTGGGGGAGGAGCTGTGTGCCACGGGGGTGATCCCGGATCTGTCCCGAAAAATCTCCGTGATCAGGTCCCGCCGCGTCAGTCTTTCGGCCGTGTTTCAAAATTTGGCGGGTCTCCAAAATCGGTATCCATACAACCAGTGGCAGGAAATCCTGGGCAACTGCGACGTCCAGCTGTTTTTGGGCTGTACGGATGCCCTCACCGCCCAATTTATCTCGGACCGCACCGGCGAGGCCAGTATCAGCGTCACCAGCAAGGCCAAGCAGCTGGGCACCTGGCGCATCTCGAATTATACCCCGGAGTACCGGGAGACCAGCGGCGTGGGCCGCCGGAAGCTGATGACGATGGATGAAGTCCTGCGTATGGACACCGATAAGGCGCTGGTCATCATCCGCGGGAAAAAAGTATTGGAGGTTGATAAGTACGACTATTCCAAGCATCCGGAGTCCAAGAAGCTCCGGTCCAGCAAGGCCGCCGCCCATATCCCCGCATGGCGTGAAAAACCGCCAGAGACGGCCTGTACCTCCCCAACGCCTGCCAAGAAACCGGCCCGCAAGAAAAAAGCGGCGCCAAAAGCCTCAAAGGCGGCAGAACCCGCAGAGGTCAGAGGACACACCCCTGCAGCACAGGCCATCCCGGCAGCGGAGGCGGACCAGCCCGGCGGTAAGCCGGCGCCCAAGCCCAAAATCATAGCCGCAACCAAAGAATCCATCTTGTCAAAACCGAATGTGAAAAAGGAGGAATAATTTTTATGCCAAG
>CALWGP010000177.1 GCA_944380095.1 uncultured Lachnospiraceae bacterium
AGGTTCCGGGGGTTCGAATCCCTCACTTTCCGCCAAAACAAAGTCGAAATCAGAAGCAAATCCCTGTAAATCACGAATTTACGGGGATTTTTATTTTTGCCAAAATGCGGGAAAAAGCAAAAAAAAATCGGCGACCTGTGGTCTATTCGGTGTTCTTTTTCTCAGGCAAAAAAATACACCGAATTGCATGTAACTAATTGGTTTGCATATATTTGCAGCGATCTTCCTCTTGACATAAGACACCTGGGAAACTAATTTTGTAACCCTAAATTTGGTGACTTATGGAAAGGACAACTTTCGGACTGTTGTTTTACATTCGACGGGACAAAACTAACAAGAAAGGCGAAGCTCCCGTATTTATGCGTCTGACAATCAATGGAGAACGTGCTGACGCTTCAATCAAACGGTCTATCGAACCGCACGCTTGGAACTCGCAAAAAGGAAAAGCCAACGAAAAATGCCGCGGCGGAAAGGATTTGAACCTTTATCTGGACGCCATTTCCGCCAATATTCTGCGAATCCAGCGTGATTTAGAACTCGACAAAAAAGAGGTATCCGCACGAATCATTCTGAACCGCTATCTGGGCAAAGACCGATCGGACCGTCATACGCTGATGGAGGTCTTCAGGGAACACAATGACAAGTGCCGAGCGCTGATGGGGATCAATTTTGCTCCAGGTACGGTCGAACGGTATGAAACCTGTCTACACTTGATTCAAGAATTTATGCGTAAGACCTATCAAAAGGAGGATTGTTATTTGGATGAGGTAAACAGGCAGTTTATTGATGATTATGAGTTTTATCTTAAAACTATAAGAAAATGTTGTCATAATACAACAACTCGTTATCTCGCAAATTTCAAGAAAATTGTCAGAATAGCACTTGCAAAAGGCTGGATGAAAAAAAATCCCTTTGCGCAGATTCGGTTTCATTTGGATCCTGTCGAACGGGAATTTCTCGAAAAACAGGAGTTGAAAACGATGCTTAACAAGGAGATTATCATCCCCCGGATGGCGCAGGTCCGCGACATTTTCTGCTTCTGTTGTCTGACGGGACTGGCCTTTACGGACGTGCAACAGCTCAAGGCGGAGCATCTCGTGGCGGACATCCACGGCAAGATCTGGATCCGCAAGGCTCGTCAGAAGACCAAAAATATGTGCAATATCCCGCTTCTGGCCGAAGCGCAAAAGATTCTCGACCGTTACAGGGAACATCCCTACTGCCAGACGCACGGCGTGCTGCTTCCCGTATGCAGTAACCAGAAGATGAACTCCTATCTGAAAGAACTGGCCGACATCTGTGGTATCCGCAAGAATCTTTCGACGCATTGCGCCCGCCATACGTTCGCAACCCTGACGCTGGCCAGCGGCGCCACGATTGACAATGTTGCCAAGATGCTCGGTCATGCCAATGTCAGCATGACACGACATTATGCAAAGGTCCTCGATTCGTCGATCATGCGGGATATGCAAATTGTTGCAGAAAACATGGCGTTGTAGCATTTTGTCGGACATCCGAGGCCTGTAGAGGACACTCTGCATCTTTCCCGGGAATCCGTCCTATTTTGCGGGCGGGTTCCGGGAATCGGAGTCCCTGCAAACTAAAAATGATGTACTATGGAATGTAAACTGATTGAGGCGGCCGCCTTCGAGGAGCTGAAAGCGATCGTCAACCGGATTCAGAGCCGGGCGGCCCATCTGGCCACGAAAACCATGCCCCGCAAACCGGGAGGTTGGCTGACCCAGGAGGAGGTATGCAGTATGTTGCGGGTCTCGAAACGAGTGCTGCAATACTACCGACAGCAGCGGAAGATTCCCTACTCGATGATCGGCAACAAGGCCTATTTCCGCGAGAGTGACATTCAGCGCATCCTCGATGCCAATCTGGTCAAATCCCGGGCATGATGGAAGAGTGGATTACGCGAAAATCTCCGGAGTACAAGGAGATTCAAGAGAAGGCGCTGGCAGCACTCGATCAGATCGAGGCGATGATCGAGACACTGCCCACTCATCTCAATGCAGAAACTTACCTCACCAGCGAGGAGGTGCGGAACCTCTTTGGATTGAGCCAACGGTCGCTGCAAACTTACCGCGACGAGCGGATTATCCCCTACACAACCCTCGGCGGGAAGTTTCTCTACCCGATGTCCGAGATTGCGAAGATTCTCGAAAAGAATCTCGTCAAACCGATTCAGCGATAAGACAGGAGCAACGGCACTGGCCGTTGCTCCTGTCTTTTCAGCCTAACGCAGCCAGTTGCCTGCTCTCCTCTTCGGAAAGGAAATCCCGGAGGTATTTCCCGCCGGTATAAAGGTCGCGTTCGACACGCAGTCCAAAGGGCAGTCGCAGCGATTCCAGTTCCGAGAGCATCAGATAGCCCCACTCCCATTCGAAGATATGGCAATAACCGTAGAGGCGCCAGTCATCGCCTTCGCGTTCAGCCTCCGTAATAAGCCACGTTCCGCTGCCGCATGGATTGAAGTATTTGACAAGGACTTCAGCATCCAGTCCTTTTCCATCTTGGGACCCGATGGGATGGGCCTCGAATTTGGAGATGATCTCCTCGGTTAACAGTTTCATAATTGTAAGATTTTAGAAACTGCCCGGAACGCCCGGACAGCAAAAGAGACAAAGCCACCCTGCGCAAACGAGGACAAGAGCAGTTCTCTTGGCATCTTTGCACAGGGTGGCTATCTTGCTGGACCGGGCGGCGGTGACGAGGTTTATCCGAGAAAATTATTTCGTATATTTGTAGATAACAGCAACACGCAAGCAGGTATGAACAGAATCGTATTGATTGGAAACGGATTTGATTTGGCGCATAATCTTCCTACGAGTTACAGGGATTTCATAAATCACTATTGGGAACAATGGGGTGTAAAATTGAAAACCTGTGAAAGTGTGACAGAACAAAGGGATAGATTATGTCGGATTTCACAAAAAGGTGAATATCAGCCATGGTCCAGCATTTTCGCAAAAGCAGACGACCTAATTGGAGATGAAAATTCTGCAAAAGCCGTTATTGAAGTCGTCAAAACTCATCATGATAGATTTCTCATTGAGACAACACCGTTTTTCAAGCATATCAACCAATCCTTCGAAACAAAAAACTGGGTAGACATAGAGGGGGAATATTATTTTTGGCTGAAACGGATTTTCAGAGAAAGTGATTGTGGTTATGACGGAGCCAAACCACTTAACAAGGAATTGAATGAAATAAAAAGACTATTAATCAATTATTTGGATGGTATCCAGAAAGACCAGATAAAGCCGGACTTGGTAAAAGAGTGTATCCAAAAGGCCATCCATGGACCTTGTGAGGCTCAAGACGTATCCATTGATGGCCAACCAGTATTCGAGGATTTTGCAAAAAAGCGGCTGGATTTCTTGGCGACACATTCTAAGATGGAAAAAGAAACCTTTCTTAATAAATTCGGGTATCCATATCTTTCTAACCATTCAGACATAGATGAATATAATAAACAGATTATCAATAAAAATTATCGACCGGGATTAAATGACCTTGTGAATTATCCCCAACATATTAGTAATATCAATAAACGGAGAGAAATTGTTCCAGACTTTTTCCTGCTTCCGGACCAGATTCTGCTGCTGAATTTCAACTATACGACAACAGCAGATATGTATCTTTATAAGAATTCGGGCTTCGAGGTAAATCACATCCATGGAAAACTGGGAGACGATTTGAATCATATCATTTTCGGTTATGGGGATGAGATGGACGATGACTACAAGACGATCTCAAAGCTGAACGACAACGATTATCTGACGAACATCAAATCCATACGCTATCTCGAGACAGACAAATATCGTCAACTGCTCCGATTCATCAATTCGGATTACTACCAGATTTACATCATGGGGCACTCCTGCGGCAATTCGGACCGCACCTTGTTGAACACGTTGTTCGAGCATCCGAAATGTGTTTCCATCAAGCCGTTTTACTATCAGTGGCAGAATGAACAAGGAGAATGGCGGGACAACTACATTGAGATAATACAGAACATCTCACGCAATTTCAATTCCATGCAGGCCATGCGCGACCGGGTGGTCAACAAGGAATTTTGCCGTCCTCTCGTACCCAAGGACAATTAAAAACAAAGGCTGCGATTGAGTTCGCAGCCTTTGTTTATTCCATGGGTTCCCACTCCGGAAGTTGGATGGTATCCCGGATTTCGGGACATCGGATCACCTCGATTGTCGTATCCTCATAGACGTTGCAGGCCGTGAAGAGCGAGACGAAGATCGCGCCCCAGGCTGCGGCCAGAAGAACGTAGGTCAAAATGGCTATTATGCGTTTGCGTTTCATGTGTTTAGTCCTTTAACAGTTCCGAAATTTCGGGGTCCAGATTTCCCCGGTACTCC
>CALWGP010000178.1 GCA_944380095.1 uncultured Lachnospiraceae bacterium
AGTTTACAACCTGATGGAAGAATGGTTGCAGTAGTTCCGCATGGTGTCTTATTTAGAGGAGCTTCAGAGGGTATTATAAGAAAAAGAGTTATAGAAGAAAATCTTTTGGATGCTGTAATTGGACTGCCGGAAAACTTATTTTTTGGAACTTCAATCCCTGCTTGCTTATTGGTTATTAAGAAAAACAGATCCGACAAAGATGTATTATTTATTGACGCCTCAGGTGAAGGCAGATATATCAAGGATAAAACACAAAACAAACTAACCCAAAAGAATATCGATGATATTTTAGATGTTTATAATAAACGAGAAACAGTTGATAAATTCTCTTATGTGGCAACTTTTGAAGAAATTAAAGAAAATGAGTTTAATTTAAATATTCCACGCTATGTTGACACATTTGAGGAAGAAGAGATTATAGATATTGTAGAAGTGCAGACTAATATCAAAAATATTAAATCCGAGCTTGAAGTAGTTGAAAAGGACTTGGCAGAAGCCCTTAAAGAATTAGGATTGGGGGTATGAATATGATATCTATCGGAATTAGAATAACAGCTAAAGAATTAAGATATGCTGTTATAGACTTAAAAAAAAGAATAATGTTAAATAAAGAAGATCATTATGTAAAATTTCCTAAAAATATTGATGATGCAGAAAAATTCCAGTGGCTATATAAAGAAATTGAAGAAATAGTAAAACAATATCCTATAAATAAAGTTGTAATTTGTGAAAATAATTATGGTCGAGATTCAAAAGCATTAAGACTGTCTAATCGACTTGATGCAATAGTTGTATTAGCTTTTGCAAACAATTGTATACCAACAACAATAAAACCTCTAAACTTAAAAGAAGAAGATATGTTGGTAACAGCAGAAAAACATGTTGGAAAGACAGATAAATATTGGAATAAAATGATTGCATCTTGTATTATTGTTGCCATAGGAGATAAATAATTGACATACAAAGTAACATATAAAATAAATGAAAAATATGATATAAAAAAACTTTTGGGGCAAGGAAATTTTGGCCAAGTCTACCTTGTTCTTAATAAGATTTTAAATAAAGTAAGAGTAATAAAAATAGTACAAGTTATAAATGCAGATGCTTTTCAGGAAGCTCAAATTGGAAATATTATTACACATAAAAATTTAGTAAAAATTCATAGTGCAGAATATAATCAAGATTTACAACATTTAATTATTGAAATGGATTATTGTGAGAAAGGTTCAATAGAAAGTAAATTAAATGCAAACGGTTATTTACCATTAAAAAAGGCTATTAAATATACAATTGAGTTATTAAGAGGATTAGAAGCATTACATGGAAATAGTATTTTTCACAATGATATTAAACCTAAAAATATCCTTATAAGTAGTGATGATAGAGCGATGTTAACTGATTATGGAATTGCGATGATGTCATCTGATAAACAACCAATAAATCCACAAAAAGGATTTTACAAATTACATTATGCTCCAGAGTCTTTCGAAACAGCTTGTATAAATATCTCAACAGATATATATCAAGTTGGACTTACTTTATTCAGAATTATTAATGGAGTTGAGGTTTTGCCAACAAAATTTTATCAAATAGGTGAAGAATCATATTTTGAATTAGTAAAAAGTGGCAAATTAATTGCTAAAAACGATTATTTAGACTTTGTTCCAAGACAAATAAAAATGATTATTAACAAAGCGATATCTCCTGATGTTAAGAAACGATATCAAACAGCAAGAGAGATGAGGCATTCTTTAGAACAATTAATTATATCTGGAGACTGGAACCTTGATCCAAATGGTATTTTGTATGGAGAGGATAATAGATTTAAATATACATTTGATATTGAAACTAAACAAAATAAATATAATTTTAAAGCATATAAAATTAATAAAAAGTCTAATATAAAAACGCAAATTCATAAATATGATAAAAAAAATATTGATATTAAATCTTTAAATACGCATAAAAAGAATTTCATGCAAGATGTTGTTACAGGAAATATATAAAAGGGCTATAGAAACTGTGTTAAAAAACAAAAAAGAAGAAATTAAGAATAGAATAGATTTAATTAATCGAGGGGAAGTTCCCGAGGGTTATAAAAAAGTGCATGGGTATATAATTCCAAATGACTGGAATATCGTACCTATAAAAAAGATTGCAAGGCAGGTTAAACGTTCTGTAGAAAAACCAAGTGAATCATATTATCGATTAAGCGTAAGAAGTCATGCCAAAGGAACTTTTCACTCATTTGTTGAAAATCCAGAAACTGTTGCAATGGAAGAATTATTTCAGGTCAAAGAAAATGACTTAATTGTCAATATAACATTTGCTTGGGAACATGCAATTGCAATTGTAAAAAAAGAAGATAATAATTTGTTGGTGTCGCACCGTTTTCCTACTTATGAATTTAATAGTAATGCTAGTGTAAAATTCTATGAAAATATTATAAAGTTACCAAAAATAAAAAAAATGTTATCTGATATGTCTCCAGGTGGTGCTGGTAGAAATAGAGTATTAAATCAAACAGATTTTTATAATAGCCTGTATATACCATATACAAATTTTAAAGAGCAGGAGAAGATTGCGAAGATTTTGAACTGCTGTGATGAGGTTATTGAGCTTAAACAAAAATTGCTGGAAGAAAAAAATAAAGAAAAAAAATGGTTGGTTAAAAATTTAATTCAACCCAAAACTATATTAAACTGTAATGATAAAACATATAAAGAATATGAATTTGAAGATGTTATAATAAAACTTCCAACAAAAAAATATCAAATAAATACAACAGAATATTTGACAATAGGCAAATATCCAGTTGTGGATCAAGGTAAAAACAAAATCATAGCATATTGCAATAATTCAGAGAAATTATATAAATGTCCTATAAATGGAATTATTGTATTTGGTGACCATACAAGAGAAATAAAATACATAGATTTTGATTTTGTAATTGGAGCTGACGGGACACAAATTTTAAGTGTACAAAATGGGATAAGCGTCAAATATATATATTATTATTTACTAAATCAAAGGATTCCTAATACTGGTTATAATAGACATTATAAATTTCTTAAAAATATTTTATTTATGATTCCAAGTCAAGAAAAACAAAAACATGTTGTACAAATTCTTTCCAAAATTGATAACCACATTGAGTATTTAGAACAAGAGCTTAAGCAATATAAACAGCTCAAAAAATCACTTTCACAACTGCTTTTAACAGGCATAGTGAGAACCATGGAGGCAGATTGTGAAAACTGATGTTTATTTTGCAAAAAAGGACGGAATATTATTGATTGCTTATGAAAATCATAAGCAACAAAATGTTTTTTTGCAGGTTGAGTATGCAGATTTCGCTCCTCAAATACGAGCACAACTTATATGTGACAAAAATTATAATATTGAAAAAATTATCACTAATGCTTATGAATATCCGATTATAAAAAAAGAAAATATGGAAATCGGAGTTAAATATAAACATATTTGGAAGCCTTTAATGCAAAATAATATAGAAAAAGAACTCGATTTTTCTGTACAAGAAGCATATAGAGCCAAAAGAGATTTAGGGATTCTTGTTCAAAAATTGCAGGAGATTTTATTATTTATTGAGCCATCTAATGAAGGTTTAAAAGCATACAGCCATAAAGCAAGAGAACTATTATTTTTAGCGTGTTCAGACATTGAATGCAGTTTAAAAAAATACTGTTTTGAAAAAAACGAAAGTATGAAAGATTATGTTAAATTAATTGATTATATAGATTTAACAAAATATAAATTATCTCTTGTCGGGTATTCAAATCCATATAAATGTTGTCCTTTTGAAAATTGGAATAAAAAAGAGCCGTCAAAATCAATTCCCTGGTATTATGCATACAACCAAATTAAACATAATATTGATAAGAACTTTCATATGGCAACTCTTGAAAACTGTATTAAGGCAATAGCTGCAAACATCATTTTATTTGCTGTTAGATATTCCGTTCGATACTTATATCATAAAGATGATGTTTGTTCTAATTTAA
Organism: uncultured Lachnospiraceae bacterium; assembly: GCA_944380095.1. GTDB lineage: Bacteria > Bacillota > Clostridia > Lachnospirales > Lachnospiraceae > Gallintestinimicrobium. The sequence continues at coordinate 4,023 of CALWGP010000178.1, forward strand.
TAAAAAGTTCTTTAGATTATAGAATTGAAAATAGTACGGATTTTTATATTCCAATTATTGAAGGAGAGAGAAGTTATTCAGGATGTTATTCTAAATCATTCCCTTTCCATAATGGAGAAGTAGTAGACAATATATACGATCAATGGAAAATATTGCCATTTGTAGAAATAGAATCGTAAAATAAGGAAATAATTATGACATTAAATCATTACCAATATAACGAAAGACCTGAAAGCCAAGAACCTGCAATCGAGTTGCTTGAAAAATTAGGCTGGAAATATTTATCTCCATCTGATGCGGAAAAACAGCGCGGAAATTTATATAATGTAATTTTAAAAGATGATTTAATGAATTTTTTAAAAGAGCAAAGATATGATTACAAAGGTGAAAAATTCCAATTTTCTTCAAGCAATATTGCTCATGCTATTTCTGATATTGATATTCCTTTGCAGTCAGGTTTGATGAAGACTTCAAAAGAAATATATGATCTTTTGATTTATGGAAAAAGCTATGAAGAAGATTTGTATGACGGAGGGAAATCTTCTTTTGATTTGAAATTTATCGATTGGCAACATCCTGAAAAGAATATTTTAAGAGTTACAGAGGAGTTTTCTGTACAAAAACAGGATCGTTCTAAAAGGCGTCCAGATATTGTTTTAACAGTTAATGGAATTCCTCTAGTTGTAATCGAATGCAAGAAGTCTTCAGTTAGTATTGATGAAGGTATAAGACAAAATATTAAAAATTGGAAAGCTGATGAAATTCCACATTTATTTAAATTTATTCAACTGGTAGTTGCAATGAATTCACATAGTTTTAAATATGGAACCTGTGGAACAAAATTTGAGTTTTTTGTACCTTGGAAGGAAAAAGATACTGATTGGATGAATAAACAGTTAGAAGAATTAATTCAAGGAAGGCTTCCAAAAGAACAAGATAAAAATATAATTGCAATGCTTTCACCTGAAAGGTTGTTTGAAATAATACAATATTATACGTTATACGATAATAATGTAAAAAAAGTTGCCAGATATCAACAATTTTTTGGAATTCGAAAAGCTATTAACCGTATTACACTAAAAGATGGCAAAGGAACAAGAAATGGTGTGATTTGGCATACTCAAGGCAGTGGAAAATCATTAACCATGGTTATGCTTGTAAAAAAAATTATTGCAGTTTCTCAAGAAGAAAATTCTGATATAAAAAATCCTAGGTTTGTTCTTGTAAATGACAGAATTAATTTAGACAAACAGTTAAGAGATAACTTCTCTAATACCCAGATGAATCCTGCAAGAGCAAAAACAGGCAAAGGGCTAATCGAATTATTAAAAGATGAAGGGGAAACTCTTATTACTACTGTTATTCATAAATTTGAAAAAGCAGCAAAACAAAAGACTAAATTAAATGACAACAACAT
>CALWGP010000179.1 GCA_944380095.1 uncultured Lachnospiraceae bacterium
GAAACTCTTATTACTACTGTTATTCATAAATTTGAAAAAGCAGCAAAACAAAAGACTAAATTAAATGACAACAACATATTTATTTTAATAGATGAATGCCATAGAACACAGAGTGGCAATTTTCATAATTTCATGACGGATGTTTTGCCAAATGCTGTAAAAATTGGATTTACCGGGACCCCATTATTGAAAACAGAAAAACAAAGTACGTATGACAGGATTGGCCCGTTAATAGATAGTTATCCGATTAATAAGGCTGAAGAAGATAAGGTTATTGTTCCTCTTGTTTATGAAGGTCGTAAAATTCCGCAAAAAACTACAAGCGATGCAATTGATCAATATCTGGAACAAAGTCTAATTGGATTAACTGAGCAACAACAGGAAGATTTAAAACGTAAATATAGTAGATTTACAAGTATTGCTCCAACAATGCCTAGGCTGACTTGTCTTGCATATGCAATAAAGCAGCATTATGAAAGATACATTAAACCAAATGGATTTAAAGCTATAATTGCAGAATCTTCAAGAGTAAGTGCTATTGAATTACATAAACTGCTAAAAAGCCTTGGTTTAAAAACAGCTGTAGTAATTTCCCCAGAAGCAAGAGCTGAAGGTGAAGAATTAAACAATAGTGATAAAGATAAAATTGTGCAATTTTTTAAAACCGAAATTGAGCCTTTATATGGAATGAATTATGAAGCTTATGAAGATTGGGCAAAAAATAGCTTTACCGATGGCGAAGATATTGATATTTTAATAGTAAAAGATAAATTATTAACTGGATTTGATGCTCCTATTGCACAAGTTTTGTATGTAGATAAATCAATGAAAACGCATAATTTATTACAAGCTATTGCTAGAGTAAATAGAGTTTTTCCTGGCAAAAAGAATGGGCGAATTGTTGATTTTTATGGTATTTTTGAAAATTTAACTTCTGCTATGGACTTATATTCAGATAAAGAATCTGGAATGAATCAGTTTGATAAAGACGATATTAAAAAAACTATATATGGACCGGAAGATGTAAAAAAAGAACTGTATAATAACTATAATCAAGTTATGCAATTTATTGCAGGACATAACACTGATGACACAGAAGAAATACAATTATTATTTAAAGATGAAGATATAAGAAAAGATTTTTATGAAAAACTATTGGATTTTTCAAATTCACTTGATACTGCAGTAAGTAATTATAATGTATATGAAGGAATTGGTATTGATGAAATTAAAAGATTACAGAAAGACTATGTCTATTTGCAAAAATTAAGAAGTGGTATAAAACTTCGATATGGTGAGACAGTCGATTTTTCTGTATATGAATCGTCTATTAAAAATTTACTGAACCAATTTGTTTCAGCCGAGGCTGATGAAATTGTAATAAATCCGCTTTATTTATCAGATAAAGCAACTATGGAAAAAGAATTAGAAAAGTTGCCATCATCCAGAGCTAAAGCGGAAGCAATGGTATATAATATAGCAACAAGACTGTCTGAGACAAGAGAAAAAGACCCGATTTTTTATAAAACATTTAGACAAAGATTAGATGAAACTATTGCAGAGTATAATAAAACAAGAAATGAAGAAGCTTATTTAGCACAAATGAAAGATCTTGAAAAAGATTACGAAAAGGGGTTTGTTGGGAATAAATATCCAACGGTTATTTCTGATGATGATGACGCTAAAGGTTTTTATGGAAATATAAAATTAGAATTAGAAAAAAATATCAAAATCTCAGAAAATGATGATATAGATAATCAACTGGGTATTTTGGCAATATTAATAAAAAATACATTTAGAAATTCCCAAAAACCAGGGTGGCAATATAATACAGTACTTATAAATAACATAAAACAAGAAATTGAAGATGCTATTTTTGATTTTGTAGATAATAATGGTATTACATTGGATATGGACCAACTAGATAAAATAGAAGAAGATATTTTAATGACTGCAAAGAGTATATTTTGATGAAAAAATATTATTTATTAAAAGATAAAAAAGGGTTCTTAATTGATATAGAACGTAAGAATATTAAAAACTATAATATAAGAATTTTGCCTGGCAATAACATAAAGTGTTCAGTTCCAATGCAGACTACAGATGAAGAGATTTCCAAGTTTTTAAAATCTAAAGAATGCTGGATCTATAAACACAATGTCAGACAAGAAAAACTTCAACCATTACAAAATAGAGATATTCTGAAAAATGGCGGCTTTGTTAAAATTCTAGGTCATTTTTATAATGTAAAAATTAAACCCTCACAAGAATTTAAAATAGTTTTAGATGATAAAAATATTATTTTTTACACAAATCAAATTGACATTATAGAAAAAGAATATCGAAATTTTGCCCGACAAGAAATGCAGAAATATTTCGAAAAGGTAATAGAAGTTTTTTATCCAATAATAAGAAAATATAATAAACCTAAACCAATATTAAAAATTAGGAAAATGAAGACATGTTGGGGAACTAGTAATCCTGAACAAAATGTAATTACTTTAAATGAATATTTATATTCAGCATCTCCTTATTGTATTAAATATGTTGTGCTGCATGAATTAACTCATTTTTTATACACAAATCATGATAAACAATTTTTTGATTTTATAAGTATTCATATGCCAGATTGGCAAGAACGAAAAAACAAATTAAATACAGATTTTAATGTATAAACTTGCTTTTATCTTGATTTTAAGTGATGAATACGACACTT
>CALWGP010000180.1 GCA_944380095.1 uncultured Lachnospiraceae bacterium
ATAAGCCGTCTTTACACAAAAATCTGTTTTCATGATCCGGAAACATTCCTCTATCTGTCATCTGCCATCACGTACCTTTAAAATCTCTTCTACTCCAGGAGAACGAATCCTATCACTATGTAAAGAAGCGATCAATTTTACTTATAACCCGGATTACACCTGGATACTTTTGTGATATACTGATAACAGCGCAGAAAAAGAAAGGAGTGGCGGGATTGAATTATGAGCAGTTGATGCAAAAGCGGGACAAATACCAGGCAATCCGGGGCCAGATCCCGGAATATACTCTGCATACATTTGAACAGGCTTTTGAAATCGAATATACCCATAACTCTACGGCGATTGAGGGAAACACACTAACATTGATCGAGACAAAGGTGCTATTGGAAGATGGGATTTCTATTGGAGGAAAGCACCTCAGGGAATTATATGAAGCAGTTAACCACCGAAACGCATATCGGTATGTGAAGGAGTGTATTGAAAAAGGGAAAGCGCTGAATGAAAAAATCGTAAAGGATATTCATGCAATCCTGATGGATCATATCTTTACAGGCGGAATTTACCGTAACGTGGATGTGTACATTTCAGGTGCGCAGCATATGCCTCCATCTCCTAATGAAATGTACCGTCAGGTGAAAAACTTTTACGCAGACCTGGTATGGAAGGGAAATGAACTGAACTTGATTGAACTTGCAGCCTGGACCCATGCTGAGTTTGTGAGAATCCACCCGTTTCCGGACGGTAATGGCCGTACCTCGCGGCTGATTATGAATTACCAACTTTTGGAAAATGGGTTCCCGGCAGTGTCAATTGCCAAAGAAACCCGCCTGGAATACTTCAATGCGTTGGAAACCTATGCGGTGGAAGGGGACTTAAATCCATTTTCCGAGATGGTTGCCGCTTTGGTTGACAGACAGCTGGATCGTTATTTGGAAATGGAACAGTCTGCCCGGAGAATGGATCAGGAGCAAAATAAGTAAATTTATAGACAAAAGCGATGCGTTGTCGGACGTAAATGATATGTACACTCTTTACTGGATATTCAATAAGGAGTTTACATAGAGGTATCACAGCAGTCTGATCGATGCCAATATTACGGCATTTTCACTACAGAATGTGATATAAAGGGTGATTGGCTTCCTATTTGCCATATTAACAGAATGGTAGAAGAGACTGAAAAGAAATTTTAGGATGAATCATATATCACATATGAAGTGTTTGCAGAACGAGTAAGACACTTTAAGGAAGATGAGGAAGAAACGACTGTTATGTGTAAGGCTATGGAAGATATGAGGATGCAGGCTGTCATGGATGATAGAAAAAGATACAGTATGCAGACTTTTGAAAAGGGCAGAATGTATCTGGAAGAAATAGTCAGGATTTTGAGAGAGGGTTGTCAAAGGATGACAGCCCTTTTTATAATATAATTTAGAAAGAGCAAAGCTATGTCTGGCCATCAAACTTCAGAATAAATAATAGGGTATTTGTATCAAATATGGATAATGATCATATATGCGGACTTATTCAATGTTTAAAAGAAGCAAAGTCCAATTTAATAGAAAATGTTTGGTATAATGGGTTTCTTCAAATGGTCAATAGCCGATTTTATCAACAAAAAGAAAATCCATTTCTGCCGGAAGAAGACCAGAACTGCCCAGTCTGCGGTACGCAGATGATTCTGATTGGCGAGGAGTATGTCCGCCGGGAACTGGAATTCATTTCTGCTACCTACATAATGGTTGAGATGGCAAAAACACATGGACTTAATATTTACGGATATCTTAAATTTCTGCTGAAGCAGCGGCCGGATAAAGATATGACCGATGAACAGCTGGCAGATCTGGCACTCTGGAGTGAAAAAATCCAATCTATCAAAAATCGCATGTGAATTATAGTGCAATACTCCAACTCGTAAAGAACTGGGGTGATTTTGTATCTGGTCGTATTAATGCTTCGCGTTTACAGTTATTATTTGGCGCTTACGAAAAATGGCAGATAGAGAAAGGAATTTTATATGAAAGATACATACAGCGGGAAGGAATATATTGCTCACAAGGATGGCTGTCGTGTACAGACATTGAAGGACCATCTGGAGGGAACGGCCAGATTAGCGGGAAATTTTGCAGGACAATTTGGAAAAAGCGATTGGGGATATTGCTGTGGATTGTTGCATGATATAGGAAAATATTCAAAAGAGTTTCAGGAGAAAATTTGGGAGGAAGGGAATCAACGTATAGATCATGCCACAGCCGGGGCAAAAGTTTGCGTGGAAAAGGCCGGATTATACCGGTTTATGAGTTACTGTATTGCAGGGCATCATGCGGGGCTGCCAGATACAGGCAGCTCGATAGATATGGAGGGCCCTACTTTGGAGGCGAGAAAGCGGAAGAAAATCCCGGATTATTTGGCTTATCGGACAGAGATTGAAATTCCAGATATAAGAACCTTGCCATTTAATGTGCAGGCAGCAGAAAATCCGGATTTTTCAATGAGCGTATTTATCAGGATGTTATATTCCTGTTTGGTAGACGCGGACTTTCTGGACACAGAATACTTTATGAAAAATGGCCGGACAGAACGTCGGTCAGGGGAGCCGCTTGAAGTACTTTCTCAAAAACTTGAAATGTATATCGCAGACTGGCTAGACAATTCGGACATTGATACGATTAACGGGAGAAGAACAGAGATATTATGGCATTGTCTAAAGTTGGGGACAATGAAACAGGGAATGTTTCGTCTGACAGTACCTACAGGAGGGGGGAAGACGATTGCTTCTCTGGCTTTTGCGTTGCGTCACGCAGTAGAAAATGGTATGTCCCGGATTATTTATGTGATACCCTATACCAGTATTATTGAACAGAATGCAGAGATATTCCGCAGGATTTTGGGCGATCAAAATGTTTTGGAAAATCATTATAATGTAGATTATGGCGATTCGGAAGAAATGAAACCAATGCAGCTGGCGTCGGAAAATTGGGATAAGCCGATAGTGGTGACAACAAATGTACAGTTTTTTGAATCGTTGTTTGCAAATAAATCTTCCAGATGCCGGAAACTTCACAATATCGCAAATAGTGTTATCATTTTTGATGAGGCGCAGATGTTGCCGAATGATTATTTAAAGCCATGCACCGCGATGTTGGAAGAACTGGTGGTAAATTATTGCTCTACAGTTGTACTTTGCACGGCTACTCAGCCAGCACTTTCTTCATTTTTCCCAGATAGCCGGGAAATGATAGAGCTATGTCCAAGAATGGAAGAACAGTTTCGTTTTTTTAAGAGAACAGTATTTCAAAATATAGGCAAAGTGTCAGAAGAAAATCTTATAAAACGGCTGTCTGAGGAATACCAGGCGCTTTGCATTATGAATACAAGGAAGAAAGCCCAGTCTTTTTACCAGCGCCTAAAGGGAGACGGGGTGTATCATTTATCAACAACAATGTACCCCGTTCACCGGCGCCGGATTTTGGAGGAGATTCGGGAACGACTGAAAGCAGGAGAAAAATGCATTGTGATTTCGACCAGTCTGGTAGAAGCAGGGGTGGACTTGGATTTCCGGTCAGTCTATAGACAGCTGGCTGGCGTTGACTCCATGGTTCAGGCCGCAGGTAGATGCAATCGGGAGGGGAAGCGAGCTGCGGAGGAGAGTGTTGTACGGATCTTTCGGTTTGAGGAAAAAGAAAATATCCCTGGGCAGAGACAACAGACTGATGTGGCAGAGATTCTTTTGACAGAGGGGTGGGAGATTTCTTCCTTGGAGTGTGTGGAGGAGTATTTTAAACGATTATATCATTTTCAGGGGGACAGTCTGGATAAAAAGAAAATTATGAACGAGTTTTCCGAGAGGGTATACAATTTTGCGAAGGTGGGAAAAGAATTTCACCTGATTGAAGAATGTACAAAAACAATTTTTATAAACAGGGAGGACGCTGCAAAAGAGATTCTGTTTCAGCTTAAGTGCCAGGGCTATACCCGTACCGGGATGCGCAAAGCCGGGCAATACTGTATTCAGTTATACGACCGGGATTTTGATGTATTATATGGAGCCGGTATGATATGGCCAGTGTCAGAAGAACTGGAGGATTTTTATGAGTTGGTTGATACAGAAGCATATACAGAGGAAATGGGGCTGATTTTGGATATGGAGCCAGGCATGGCGCTGTTTTCATAAGAATCTCCATTCCGGAGCGTAAGCGACGGGGCGAAGAGAAATTGCGAATGCAATTTCTCTGATGCCATCAAGGCTATTTGTGACGCTCCGGCACAAATAGGCCGTGTAAAAAATAAGCCATCGGGCTTATTTTTTACACTATGGGCCTGAAAAAAAGCAGCGGTGCAAAAAGTTTTCGTTCTTTTTGCACCGCTGCCTTTTTGACAGTGTTACAGCCAAAATTAATATTTCAATCCACAGGTTTCCCTGACGGTAACAGTATAGCAAATTGTAAAAAAGATTTCATTAGGTATTAGATATGTTTCAAGAAATTGCTAAAATTTTTTTCATTAAATTTGATGTAACAAAAAATAAAAAAGCTTGCAATTATGAGAAACATATAGTATAGTGACAATATGAGAAGTTGATTTGTGAATATTATATAAATAATAACCTTCTCAAACGGAATAAGGAAAATAAGGAACTTTAGAAAAGAAATATGGGAAAGGAGGCATTTCATGAAACAGTCAGGGAAAGGAGAGATTCTATGGGAATGGGAGTGAAAGTGAGGGTGTGGGGAGATTTTGCCCTTTTTACACGCCCTGAGATGAAAACGGAAAGGTGCTCTTATGATGTGATTACACCTTCCGCAGCGAGGGGGATACTGGATGCAATTTACTGGCATCCTGGGCTACGATGGATAATTGATAAAATATATGTAAAAAAGCCGATTCGATTTACCAGTGTTCGACGTAATGAGGTAAAAAGCAAGATTTTGGCAAGTAGTTTGCTTCAGGCTTACAATGGGGGGAGTAAGCCGCTCTATATCAGTACAAAAGAAGATATTGTGCAGAGAGCATCCGTACTTTTATGCGATGTGGAATATGTGTTAGAGGCCCATTTCGAAATCACGGATAGGGCAAATGCAACCGACAATCCGGGGAAATTTAAGGATATTGTTATGCGACGCTTGCGAAAGGGAGAGTGTTTCCACATGCCATATTTAGGCTGTCGGGAATTTCCAGCTCAGTTTTGCCTTTGCGAGGAAGAAGAGGTACGAACGGCCTATGACGAGGTAGAAGAAAAGGATCTGGGCTTTATGCTCTTTGATATGGATTATTCAGAGCAAGGGAATATACGCCCCATGTTTTTCCGGGCGATTATGCGAAGGGGGATAATTGATCTGCGGGAGTGTGAGGTGATGCGATGATTCTGGAGGCGTTAGTTAAGCAGTATGAAAATTTAGCAGCTCAGGGGAAGGTATCCGAAGAAGGATGGTGTCAGACAAAAGTTTCTTATGCGATTAATTTATCGCAAGAGGGGGAAATTACGGGGATTGTCTCACTTAAAAAAGCGGAGGAACGGGGAAATAAGACTGTAAGTACTCCGGCGTTAAGAACTGTCCCGGAAATGGTTACCCGTTCTTCCGGTGTAGCAGCTAACTTTTTGTGTGATAATTCCAAGTATATATTGGGAATCGACAAGGAGGGAACGAATAGAAGAATTCTGGAGTGCTTTCAGGCGGCAAAGGAACGGCATCAGTCTTTGCTTAAAGGGATTTCTGGAGAGATGGCAAAAGCAATTGTTCAGTTCTTTGAAAATTGGGATCCGAAAAAAGCAGACGAATGCAGTATTGTGAAAGAAAATTGGGATGACCTGACGGATGGGGGAAATCTTATTTTCTGCATGGGAATGCATGAAGCTCAGGAGGATGCTTCCATACGGGACGCATGGAATAATGCGCAAGGCAACAGAGAAGAGCTGAATGAAGGGGTATGTCTGGTGACGGGAAAGAGAACAGAAATTTCCCGAATTCATAGGACGATCAAAGGTGTGCCGGGTGCACAGTCCAGCGGGGCGGCCCTCGTATCGTTTAATGCGCCGGCCTTTGAATCCTACGGTAAAGAACAGAGTTTCAATGCACCGGTAGGAAGATATGCACAGTTTGCGTATACGACAGCATTGAATGATTTGTTAAGTCATAGGGAGTATACTTTCCAGTTGGGTGATTCCATGATGGTTTTTTGGGCGGAGAGCGGAAAGGAAGAATATCAGAAAACATTTGCTTTTTTTGCAGACCCAAAACCGGATAATCAGAAGATGCTTAGGGATATATTTAATCATTTAAAAAAACAGCAGGCAATTCGGATGGATGAAATTGAATTAAACCCCGAGCAAGAATTTTATATTTTGGCATTGGCCCCTAATGCGGCCAGACTGGCTGTTCGCTTTTTTTATAGGGATTCTTTTGGAAATATATTGGAGAATCTTTCCAGTCACTACCAACGAATGCAAATGGTGAAACCGACATGGGAAACCAGAGAGCTTCTCGGTATCAGGTCAATGCTTTTTGAGACAGTGAACCAAAAGGCCAAGGATAAAGTTCCTGTTTCCAATATGGCAGCGGCAGTGTTTGAGTCGGTTATTTCGGGAAGCCGGTATCCAGCCAGCCTTTATACGGATACACTGATTCGAATTAGGGCAGAACAGGGGAGTGTAACTTGGGGGAGAGCCGGGATTCTAAAAGCATATTTGATTCAAAATTTTCAATGGAAGGAAGGGGAAAAGTATATGGGACTAAATGAAGAAAGCAGAGATACGGCCTATATATTAGGAAGGCTGTTTGCAGTTCTGGAGGGGGTGCAGCAGGACGCAAATCCTGGAATCAATGCTACGATTCGCGACAGATTTTTTAATACAGCCTGTACGGCTCCGGCATCCGTTTTCCCGGTATTAATCCGGCTGAAAAACAGCCACATGAAAAAGTTGGAGCGAGATAAAGCGGGAAGTAAAAATTATTATGAAAAACTTTTGACAGAATTGATGGGAAAATTGGACAGTTTTCCTAAACAGCTGTCTTTGGAACAACAGGGGAAATTTGATCTGGGTTATTATCACCAGACACAGAAACGATATGAAAAAAAGGGAGGAAAAGTAGATGAATAATGTAATAAAAAACAGGTATGAATTTGTAATTTTATTTGATGTAGAAAATGGGAATCCCAATGGCGACCCGGATGCCGGAAATATGCCAAGAATTGACCCAGAGAGTGGCCTGGGTTTAGTGACCGATGTTTGCTTAAAGAGAAAAATCCGTAATTATATTGAAACAGTCAAAGAAGATGCGAAGGGATATAAGATTTATATACGGGAAGATGTTCCACTAAACAGAAGTGATAAAGAGGCATGTCAGGCACTGGGAGTGGAGGAAACAGATGATAAAAAGCAGACGGAAGCTTTAAAAAAATTAAAGAAAAATGATCCGGATGTCGATAGAAAGCTACGGGATTATATGTGTAGGGAATTTTATGATATACGTACCTTTGGTGCAGTTATGACGACTTTTGTCAAGGCGTCTTTAAATTGCGGCCAGGTGAGAGGCCCAGTACAGATTGGATTTGCCAGAAGCATTGATCCTATTATCAGTCAGGAAGTGACAATTACACGCGTTGCGATTACTACAGAGAAAGATGCAGAAAATAAGAGCACAGAGATGGGAAGGAAGAATATCGTGCCCTATGGCTTATATCGGGCGGAAGGATATATTTCAGCAAATCTGGCTCGGAAAGTAACCGGGTTTTCGGAGGAAGATTTGGAGCTTCTGTGGGAAGCGATTATTAATATGTTTGAACATGACCATTCGGCGGCAAGAGGAAAGATGGCAGTACGGGAGTTGATTGTATTTAAGCACAGTAAAGAATTAGGTGACTGTCCTGCTTATAGGTTGTTTGATGCGGTGGAGGTAAGAAAAAAAGAGGGTGTAGAATATCCCAGATGTTATTCGGAGTATGCCGTAGAGATCCATAGAGATCAGATCCCTGAGACGGTGGAAGTAAAGAGGATGATTTGATGGAATATGGGGAAGATGACTATTTAATGATTTCCGGAATTCAGCATTTTAAATTTTGCAGACGTCAGTGGGCCTTAATTCATATTGAACAGCAGTGGGAGGAAAACGTTCATACAACTGTGGGAGAGCTGATGCATAAAAGGGCACATGACCCGGAATTGAAAGAGAAGCGGAAGGGACTTATTGTTGCCCGGGCATTACCTGTTTCATCGAGAAAGCTCGGAATAAGCGGAACTTGTGATGTAGTAGAGTTTAGACAGTGTGAGGACGGAATTAAGCTGCATGGACATCGTGGTCAGTATTCGGTATATCCAATTGAATACAAAAAGGGAAGGCCTAAATTGACAGAAGAAGACTGCCTTCAGCTGGCAGCGCAGGCTATGTGTCTGGAGGAGATGTTTTCCACTCCAATTTTGGAAGGTGCAATTTTTTATGGAGAGACCAGGCGGAGGGAATCAATTGCTATTACGGAGGAACTGCGTCGGGAAGTTCAAAATTGTTTTAGAGAGATGCATGGATATTATGAGCGTCAGTATACTCCAAAGGTTAGATATAATAAATCCTGTAATGCATGTTCTCTAAAAGAAATCTGTTTGCCAAAGTTGGGAAAAGCAGTTTCTGTTAAGGCGTATATTTACCAGATGCTGAAGGAGGAAGAAGGATGAAAAAACTTCTTAATACGCTGTATGTTACTTCTGAGGACAGTTATTTGGCTTTGGATGGAGAAAATGTAGTAGTTTTCGAAAATAAGACAGAGTTGGGGCGTGTCCCATTGCACAATTTGGAGGAAATTCTTTCCTTTGGCTACAGGGGAACCAGTCCAGCGTTAATGGGGGCATGCGCAGAACGGAATATTTCTTTATGTTATTTAACTCCTCAGGGGAAGTTTTTGGCAAGGGTTTCCGGGAAAACGAAAGGAAATGTTGTTTTAAGACAGCAGCAGTATGACAGCAGCAGGGATGAGTCCATAAGCCTTGAAATTGCAAAAAACTGTATTCTGGGAAAGGTCTATAATGCCAGATGGGTTTTGGAACGTGCTATAAGAGATCATAGTCTGCAGATTGATGTAGAGCAGGTAAAATCAGCCAGTAATTTCTTGAAAAATTCTCAGAATTTGATTCAGAACAGCCAGTCGAAAGATCAGCTAAGGGGTTATGAAGGGGAAGCGGCAAGCATTTACTTTGGAGTATTTGATCAGCTGATTTTGCAGCAGAAAAAAGATTTTATATTCAAAGGACGGAATAAAAGGCCGCCGTTGGACCCTGTCAATGCCCTGCTGTCTTTTGTCTATACACTCTTAACCAATACGATTACTTCGGCATTGGAGAGTGTGGGACTCGACCCGTATGTAGGGTATTTGCACACGGACCGACCGGGGCGGGCATCTTTATCTTTGGATCTGATTGAAGAGCTGAGGGCAGTTCTGGCAGACAGATTTGTTTTATCGCTAATCAATCGAAAAATGGTTATGAGGAAAAATTTTTCCCAAAAAGAAAATGGGGCGATCCTTATGGATGAAGAGCTTCGAAAACGAGTACTGGTTGAATGGCAGAATAAGAAAAAGGAAATCATAACACACCCTTATCTTCAAGAAAAAGTCGAGTGGGGAATGGTGCCATATGTGCAGGCTTTGCTTTTAGCACGATATCTTAGAGGAGATTTGGATGGATACCCAGTCTTTTTGTGGAAGTGAGGAAGAAAATGCTGGTATTGATTACATACGATGTAAATACTGAAACTCCAGCCGGTCGAACTCGGCTTCGGAAAGTGGCAAAGCAGTGCATGAATTATGGGAGACGAGTGCAGAATTCAGTCTTTGAATGTGTGCTGGATCAGGCGCAATGTGTAACTTTAAAAGCGATCCTGACGGGTATTATTGATGAAGAAGTGGACAGTTTGCGTTTTTATTATTTGGGAAATAAATACCAGACAAAAGTTGAACATATCGGGGTGGATCGAGGGATTGCGGTGGATCAGCCACTAATTTTATAGCGCAGTGCGAACAGTAAGTGTACATAAATTTTCTGGGAGATTCGCACTGAAAAACTGCACAAAATTAAAGGTTTATGCTTCAGAAGATAATAGGAAGGAGGAATCAGTATAGCGGAGATAGAATAGATATAGTGGTTTTGCAAAAAATTAACTCGAAAAATTATGCATAATTGCTGTCACCTCCCTCGCGGGAGGTGTGGATTGAAATGGAAGTAAACTTCCAAAGGCAAAGGAATTTAAACAGTCACCTCCCTCGCGGGAGGTGTGGATTGAAATACCTAAACAATTTACCCAGTGGCTTGTAGACAGAGTCACCTCCCTCGCGGGAGGTGTGGATTGAAATTCCCGCCGGTAGGTCAGGGTGGAAAAGTAGTCCGTCACCTCCCTCGCGGGAGGTGTGGATTGAAATATCTGTAATGGTTGTAGTGCTGGGCAGCTCACTAATGTCACCTCCCTCGCGGGAGGTGTGGATTGAAATTCCAGTCCCGCAGCATCATTACCCGTACCGATTCCGTCACCTCCCTCGCGGGAGGTGTGGATTGAAATTGTTCGTCCGGATCGGCCTGGGCGTCAATCTTATTTTTGTCACCTCCCTCGCGGGAGGTGTGGATTGAAATGTTAACCGCCACATACTGTGCGCTTGCCCGTGTATGTCACCTCCCTCGCGGGAGGTGTGGATTGAAATCCAAACATGGAGGAAGTAATTCCAGACACGGTTAGGTCACCTCCCTCGCGGGAGGTGTGGATTGAAATATTGCCCCGCTGGCCCAACCCATTGCGCCGCCCAAAGTCACCTCCCTCGCGGGAGGTGTGGATTGAAATAATCCAGCCGACAGGTGCAACTGACCCGGCGTTGTCACCTCCCTCGCGGGAGGTGTGGATTGAAATTAGGATAAGATTGTTGTGAATTAAGGCGTTAGCTTGTCACCTCCCTCGCGGGAGGTGTGGATTGAAATATTACACAACTGGACACCTCACACGATCTTGATCGTCACCTCCCTCGCGGGAGGTGTGGATTGAAATTGCAAAGACGGGGTAACAAGATGGTATTGAAGTGGTAAACTAAAACTGGACACAGGGGTGCAAAAACTGGACACGATGATATAATCTATGTACAGAGAAATATC
>CALWGP010000181.1 GCA_944380095.1 uncultured Lachnospiraceae bacterium
ATGCAGCGCACGAGCGTGGATTTGCCGGCGCCGGACAGGCCGATGATGCCGAATATCTCGCCCTGCTCGATGTCGAGGGAGACATCCTCGAGGGCGTGGACGGCGCCGTCGCCGGAGCCGAAGGTCTTGCAGAGATTTTTGATTTCAATGAGCGCCAAGGCTATCCCTCCGAATAAAAAATCGTCCCCGATGCAGCAGCATCAGGGACGACAAGAAATCGTGTTACCACCCTAATTCGCGCAGGCCTCACGACCGGCGCCTCACGGAGTACCAACATACTCCTGACGCGATAACGGGCGCACCCGTCGCAGCCTTACCGCAAGCGGTTCGGTGCGCGGCTCCGGAACCATGTTCACCCGCATCTGCGCGCCCCGCTCCCACCTTGCCGGGGCTCTCTGCGCCGCATCCGACGGACTACTCTTTCCTTCACAGCCTGTGACTGCACTTGAGCATAACACCGAAACGCGGCTTTGTCAATCGGCGCAATGCACAAATACAGGCAGTCCCGGCACATAATGTCTTAGCAAAAAGTTCAGTTTCTGTTCACGCCGAGTTCTAAATCAGGCATAAAAATAAAAGATAAAAAACCCGCCCCCGAAGGGGCGGGAAAACCGGGATTCGGTTTTAGTTTAGGCTAGAGTCGGATCAATTACCGGTCCACTTAACGCCAGTATCACTGAACCAACCAGCAAAGGTGACGGTAACAACGTTAGTGCCGTCAGTCTGGGGCTCAACGGCTCCGGGCAGAACGTCCTCGTAAACGAAGTTCAGGGGCTGGCCAGACTCAGCAACGGTAGAAGCAGCCTGAGTGGACTTATACTTCGTAGCGGTGCCGAGCGTGAAGTTCGGGAAGTTGTAGCCGGCCTTATCAAGAAGTGTGGCGCTGTGGCTATACTTGATGACCATATCGACGGTGTCGCCAGGCACAAGAACAACGTTTTTAACGGTGTTGTAGCCATCAACGCTCTGGAGGCCAAAGTAATCCGTGGTCGTGCCATCAGCAAGTTTGAACTCGTACACAGCGGTAACGCTATTGATGGTCAGGCTGTTGGTCGCAGGCACGATTTTATTGGTCCATGCCTGGTGGTTAGCATCAAAGCCCACGGTCCGATCGGCAGCGCCGGTCAGATCCACAGTAGCCACGGTATCTTCAGCAACAGTAGAGCGCTCGAAGCAGAGCCTGATGTCGCTGCCAACGGCAATAGTGACTTTACCGGTGTTGTCAACAAGCTCTACGTTCTTGTCAACACCGCCGTCGCCGGGATACTTGTAGTAGACGTCGAACTTTGTTGCCTTGTTGGTGATGGTGACCTCGTACTCCAGGGAGCCGATAGTGACCAGTGCAGAACCGAAGGTAGTGCCGGTGATAGCAGTGACCTTGACCTGGATGTACTTGGTGTCGCCGATCTTAACAACAGTCGCAGGCCTATTAGTGAAGGTTACCTGATCACCATCGTAAACAGGCTGTCCATCATCATTAACTCTAGTGCTGATGGTATAAGTGCCGCCAACCAGGATATCAGTGTCGACATCAATGTTTGCAAGAGCCTCGTCGTTCTTCAGATAGACGTATCCATCCTCATAAGCGGCTCCGGGGAAAGCAACCGTCCAGTCGTCGCTCATGGGCTCGGAGAACTCGAAGTCGGCAATGCTCAGGTTGTCCTCAACAACATAGATGGTAGAGATGCTGCCATTCGGCTCGAAGCTCGGCCAAGTCGTGTAAGCGATGGCGAAGCTGCCGTACTGAGTGTTAGTCCACCTGTTGAGGCTTACAAGCGTCTTGAGGTCGTTGATGGCATCGAAGTTGACGCCGGCGCCCTTGCGGGTATCGACAACGACGCAGTCGGACTCAACAAGGACATCGTTCAGATAGGTCTTGCTGCCGACGGTCTCGAAGTTGACCTTAGACTTATCAAGGCCGACCTCCTGGATGGGAACTCGATGGAGGTTATAGGCATAGCCGTCCTCGTCGAAGCTGTAGCCGTAGAAGCCACGGTCAATGTGACCGCCG
This sequence comes from uncultured Lachnospiraceae bacterium, assembly GCA_944380095.1. Lineage (GTDB taxonomy): Bacteria > Bacillota > Clostridia > Lachnospirales > Lachnospiraceae > Gallintestinimicrobium. Next base: position 2,012 of record CALWGP010000181.1, read on the forward strand.
AGGGTTTCGAGGAAGTATTCCTTCTCGAACTTGAAGATCTCGGTAGTCTTGGTGCCGTTCAGATAACCGGTGACGGCAACGTAATCGTCGGCGACAGAGGTCCAAGTGACATCCGTCGGGAAGAAGGCGAACTCACCGCTGGCCTCAGTGTTATCAAAGGCAAACAGAGTCACGACTTCCTTGTTGCCCGCGCTGGACTCAGTGAGGGTAACAGCAGCGTTGTGGAAGTAAATGGTGCTGATGTAGCTGTTGTGCTTCTCGGCATAGCCGGCCAGCAGAGCGTCCACACCGACATACTTGTCAACAGTCAGCTTGTCGCCGGCATTGTTGGCAATGATGAAGACGGTGTTGTCGTAGTCATAACGATAGCCGTCTTTCTCACCATTTCCAAGATCGACATAAACCTTCTGGAAGCTGCCGGCAACATTCTTGCCTACTTCAGCACTACCGACATAAGCGTAATTTCTGTTCGCGCCGTAGTAATTGCTATCGTCGAACACGCGCTCAGGATAGTAGTTCGCGTCGCCGTAGAGCTCGTCGGTGATATCGAAGTACCACTGACCATAGCGGCCCTGGCCCAGGATATCAATGATCTGGATAACGCCGAACCAGTTGCCCTCATTCCAATTGACGCTACTGATAAGGCCCTTGAAGTTGTCGGCCACCCACTGGTTGGAGACAGGAACGACCTTGATCTCGCCGGTCTTGATGTCGACGAACTGAGCCTGATACTGCACAGCGTTGCTCCATGCGTCGTGAGCGCTGCTCAGCTTGGTCACGCCGGTGAAGTAGGCAACGGACCTGAACGGATCCTGAGACAGGAACATGTAGTGACCATGCGTGTCGAGCAGGAAGTAGTAGTTCGGGCTGACATGACGATCCTCGACAAGAAGCTGAGCGAGCTCATGGAGAGTGGTAGAAACATTATTACCGTGCTCGAGAACAGACTGCTTGAGGACGGTGCCGTCGGACAGGGTGATGGTGTAGCTGCCGTTGGTCTCCTTGGTGACCTTGGTCACAGCGCCGGAGGTCGCGGTCGGAGCAAAGACATGGTAGGCCTTCTCGCTGGCCTTGATGACCACGTTCGGGGTCACGGTGCTGGTGATGCCGCTGATGTCGGTCTTGATGTAGTCGTTCTTGACGTTCTCAGAACCGATGAAAGTGGTCTTGTTGACCGTGGAGGCATAGCCGAGAGTGTCCAGATAGGCGTAGGTGGTCACGGAGACCTTGCCCAGGCCGGCAGCGGAGTTGTCGACTATGTCAAACTCGTAAGGAACAGCCTTATTGCCCGTGACCTTAACATTGCCGATGTCGTAGTCGGTGAGCTTGCCAGCAGCCTTCATGCCGGTAGCTATGTCGTAGCAGCAGTACTCGGTGACCTTGGCGAGGTCGGTGACGAACACGGCGGTGCCGGAGGCGGCGGTGGTCAGGACCTTGTTGGTGTAGACAGCATCAGTGCCGGTGAACCAGATCTTCGCGGCATGATACATCATGTCGAGACCGGTGCTGGCCTTGATGTTGGCAAACGCCTTGGCGGTGGTGTAGTCGCTGGAGACCACAGTGGCAGCGTCGCCCATGGCCTCGTTGTCAACGATGACGCCGGTGACGTTGTACAGCTTGTAGACGCTCTCGCCCAGAGTCTTGCCCA
>CALWGP010000182.1 GCA_944380095.1 uncultured Lachnospiraceae bacterium
CAATCTCCACCGTGCGGTCCGACGAATTGTTGTTATAAACATAAATAACCGCATCCGGCAGCGCCGCTTTCGCGTCGTAAATTACCTTTTCGATGGTCTTTTCTTCATTGTAGCAGGGAATCAATACCGCTATTTTATCCATTTTCTCCTCCATGCCGGAGCTCTTTTTGCTCCGTTTTGTAGCTTTGCGGGAACAAAAGATCCATGATCCATACCGCGCCGGCCAGCACCGTTACAGAAAGTTCCCGATATGTATACCAATAATGCACCCAGGCGTGGTTGGTCGTTATCCCGATCCATGCCAGCGGAAGCGCCATGCAAATCAGATAGGGAATCCCCTTCAGAAATTCCTTCCGATCCGGCTTTTTCCTGTCCGTCCGAAGCCAGAGAAACAGGCAGGTCCCCAAAAACAGCGCCGCCAAAAGAAGATAGGGCCATTTTAAAAGCACCTGGATATTTTTTCCCAATACGAGGAAAGCATTCAGGCTTTCCTGTTCTTCCCCCACGTTGGAAGTCCGCTCCAGAATCTTTCCCCAGACCTCAGGAAAAAGATTGATTCCACCCAGAAGCCAGGCGCAGATCCACTTGCCGGCCCACATCGCCACATAACCTGCTCCCCAGGAAATCATGGCTCCAAACGTCAGCTTCAGCCGGCCAACCCAGTCCATCCTGTTTTCCAGCAAAAGGGCCAGCACAAGCGGCAATCCCAGGGTAATCAGCGGGTAGGTCAGCAGATCCAGGTAACTGGTCAGCATACCTGCCGACAGAAAAAGGAACAGATAACGGCTGGGGTTCCTCTTTTTCATCCACAGTACCATGATGCTTCCGGCCAGTGCAATATAATATACCCAGGAAAACTGCAGCGACAGCGGAAGGACAATGGGATTTAGCACCGCCGCCATCAAAAGTACCGGGATCTGCCACCGTTCCCCCATCCTCTTTCGTATCAGGAATAACACTAAGAGCAAAAGTCCGCCCTGCAGTACCAGATTGATCATCCGAATTTCGCTCACATTAAAAAGAAGGAGAAGGGGTTTTAAGATCACCAGATAGCCGTGCCAGTAACGAAAATATGTCTTTTCATACCTAAGTTCTTCCTTTTCTGTCACATCATTGGCATAATCATTTAGGGATTGCGTCTGGCTTGTATTTTGGTACTGATATCTCGCATTTCTTATCGCATCTTTCAAAGGGTGGCCGCTTCCGGGGTGAATTGCAGTAGCATACATCAGACTATCCGTATAGTTATCTAACTGACTGCTTTTATACCCTTGAATAATCTGCGGATAGACTCCTTCATAATTGAACAGTTCGTCTGACTCCGCCACATGGCTTTTCATTCTCCCCACAGGAAGGGCATAAACTGCCGTAAGAAGCAGAATCCCAATTACAATGAAAATCAGTACCAGTACTGCCGATCTCCAGCATACTTTGCTAAATTTCATTTCCAGTCATACTCCTCCGATATTCGCGTTGATTTCTTCTTTCCCTAAAAAGGCTACACGCAATTCCCACAACAGATATCAAAGAAATCATCTCCGCTACCCTCCAGAGAACAGGTTCCCTGTATTCCACCTGTATGGTTCCGGAATAGTTCCCCGCAAGCGTCAGGCGAACCCTGCAGTTTTCACCGGAACCGATGAGAATCTGACCTCCGGTCTGTTTATCCCTGGCTTCATAGCCCCGGTAATAGGTCATCGGCAATTCCACCGTTTGTTCCTGGTCTGACATATTTGTACAGCTCAGCTCATAATGTGTACCATTCTTTTCTCTTGATACAATTTGTACGCCATCATCGGCCCAAATCTTACCCTCTGGGAAATTGTCCTTATCTGCATCCAGACTTGCTGGCAAATATTCCTCATTTCCCAGTTTAAATGTTCCTTCTGTTTCCGCATCTGCCATATAAACATAATCTTTCTCCGCAGATACCGACTCATAAAAATAGCCTGTGGAAATAACGGTCATTCCCACCATAACCAATCCCAGAATAACGGCATATTGTCGCTTCTTTTCGCTCCATCGATCAAGGACAATACAGTTTAAGACAGTAAATACAGCCACCGCCGCTCCAAGCACCCTCCATGGAAACTGCAATCTCGATGACAAAACCGCCAGGACATCGCTTATTTCATATAAGAAATCCCACGGAAAATAAATCGTGCTCATAAAGAGCAGGATGAGCCCGCTGACGCTGCAATATCTGCCCAGGCGCCATAGCCTTCCCCCTTCTTTAGAAGTCCTCCAATCTTTCAAAAACAAAACCAATCCCAATACGAACACGATGCCAATAGCAAAAGTTCTGTCCCTTCCTTCCGTCAATCCTTCCACAATGGAAAAGTTGCCTAAATTTCCGTTTGGAAACACGGCAAACACCTGGCTTAAAAAAGCCCCCGCCGTTTGGATCGGACCGCCGTATGCCTGGCTGTTTACCTTCCATTCTTCCCGCATCATATAGTCCAGAAAAGGCAGGAGGAAAAATAAATTGATTGCCGCTGTAGCTGCTACCGCTTTAGAAAAATCTGCAAGGCAGGTTTTGGTAAACGTTCTTTTCCAGCATACCAGGCAGGTAATCCCCAGCATAATGACCACAATCTCGCAGGACAGAATATGGCATTGAATAATCCCCGTCATTCCGGCTGTCAGCAGCAGCCAGCTGCGCTTTCTCTCCTCCTTTTCCGCTATCAGAATTTCCCATTCTCCCACAAAAATAAGCAGCAGAAAAGTCTGAGCCGTGAATTCCCCTACCGCGTCTCTGACATAAAGGTTCATCAGCCGGTAGGGCGCAAACGTGTACAGGACTCCTCCTGTCAGCGCAATTTTTTCGCTCTTTACTATTCGTTTCAGGCAATAAACCGCAATCAGAAATGTCAGAAAATTTATGACTAATATATAGATTTTATACGACAATTGCAATGGAAATCCAATCCAACGAAGAATCCCCGCAATAGCCAATATCCCGTCCCCGTAAAATACGGAAACCGGGTATCCATAGCCGTTCATCCACTGAGGCTGGATGCGGACCGGAAACTGTCCATCCCTCAGCCCTTCCGCAATTCCCTCTATCCGCAGAAGATGAAAGGGCAGATCATAAGAATCGTACAGATACGGCATCATAACAGGCAGCGTAGCTGCCGCTGCGATCCCTGCTCCGCAAAGAAGTCTCCTTCTGAGCTCTGTACGCCCATGAGTCATGGCCATGACCACCCAGAGTCCGGCCCCTGCTGCTGTCAGAAACAGGATACATCTCTCCAGCGCCCTGGTCTGTCTGATTTCTATTCCATTCAGGATCAGATATCCTTCTCCGCCATAGCGGATCTTTACCTGAAATCCCTCCACCGGCTGCAAATAGTAGGCATCCAGTGTCTTTTTCACACGCCCGCTTTCCAGCGGTTTCCCGTTTCTGCCCAGCAAAACCCGGTAAGTATCCACTTTGCTGGAAAATGCGTATTCCGAGCCGCTTCCCTCGCATTGATACCGGATGGTTACCTGATAGCTTCCTGCAGGCAAATCCAGTATTGGCGTCTGGGCAAATACGTCCCCGTATTCCAGGCTGTTGTCCACGTACCAGCCCGGGACATTCTCATTAATTACATTCGCGTCAAAATGAACCGCTTCCCCTACCAGTTCCAGCTGTTCTTCCCCGAAGTCCCATACCTTTACCGGCTGAAGCATCCGGATAATACAGACGGCTGCAATTACCGCCAAGGCAATTGCCCCAAAAATTTTTCCTTTGTGTTTTCTGATCCACTCCCTCATAGCGTCCCTCTCTTCTCAAAAAGACAGCCCCATCACCGCTTCTTTTTCTACCTGCCTTCCCCTGGACAGATGAAATTCAATGGCTTCCTTCTGGCTGAATTCCACTGTGATTTCCTCTTTTTGCACCTGCCCCGGATGGAATAAAATCTCCAGGGTCCGTCCCTCTTTTTCGGCGGCTCTTTTCATCGCGGGAAAAAGCTTCTCCACCCGCTTTTGGTCCATGTTTCCGCTCATGACCAGCCCCCACAGATACATGGGCTCGAGCCCTGCTCCGCGCAGTCTTTTTTCCAGAAGCCGGGAGCAGAAATTCAAAATCAGATTTTTGACGAAATTCACCGGACGGTAAGTCTTATAGAGAGATGTCTCTCTTACAAAAGGGAAAAACGGTTCCCTCGCGTCCCGGATATATTCCGCCCGCCATCCGTTCTCCTCCAGCACTTCAAACAGCGCATCCGCCACCACCGGAATCATGTGGGTGTGCTGATGACTATCAATCCGAAGCGCTTTCATCTCCGGAAATGCGCTCCTCACTTTTTCGATCTGAAGCTTCATCTCCCTTTTTAGCTGCTCTTTCAGTTTCTTTCGGCCGGGCATCCAGGAAGACAGAAACAGTTTTCCCCAGGAAATAGAGAAATGCCCCTGCCCGTCCACCAGGGAAGGCAGCCGCTTGGGACGCTCCAGACAGCTTCCCTCCATAAAATTCAAATGCACGGAAATCAGCGGCTTTTTAGGGAAATCTTTCTCCCTCTCCCGGTACAGTGCCACGCACTGTTCAAAACAGCCCATGTTGGAAAGAACGCTGATACTATCCAGCTTTCCCGCCGTCAGGCAATCCAGGATGTCCCTGCTGGCATGCAGGGATTCCCCGAAATCGTCCGCATGTACGTCAATCTTTCCCATCTTCGCTTTCCCCTTCTTCCCGCAAAATCATAGCGTCGATGATATAGCGGGGACGTCCTTTGCTCTCCATATAGATTTTTCCGATATACTCCCCGATAATTCCCTGGGACAAAAGCATCATTCCGCCGATCAGGCAGGTGGAGGCCACCGTCGTCGTCCAGCCGGGCACTACTCTGCCATGAGCCCAGTCCACGATACAGGAAATAAAGATCCCGGCGCTGAGCAAACAGGTCAGAAAGCCCAGCAGCATGATCAGCTGAAGCGGCCGGGTGCTCATGGATGTGATTCCGTCCACGGCCAGCGTCATCATCTTTTTAAACGTATATTTGGACTGTCCGGCTTCCCGTTCCTTCACATCAAAATAAACGATATCCGACTGAAATCCCATGGTGGGGATCAACCCCCGCAAAAACAGGTTCGTCTCCTTAAATTCCGCCAGGGCGTTCAGCGCCTTTTTTGACATGAGCCTGTAGTCCGCATGGTTGGTAATGGTTTTGCATCCCAGGGCATGCATCAGTTTATAGAAAATCCCTGCCGTGGCCTTTTTGAAAAAGCCGTCCGTATTCCGGTCATTTCTCACGCCGTAGACGATATCGCAGCCTTTCTCATAGCAATCCAGAAAAGCGTCCAGCGCCTCGATATCCTGCTGCAGGTCGGCGTCGATGGTCACCACCGCATCCGCCCTGGTCCGCGACGCCATCATTCCCGCCAGGATCGCGCTCTGGTGCCCGTAATTGCGGGAAAAACACAGTCCCGCAAACAGCGGATCCCGCTTTGTCCATTCGCAGATCATGGGCCAGGTCCTGTCCTTGCTCCCGTCATTGACGAACATCACTTTGCTTTGGGAAGAAATCCTCCCTGCATTCCGCAGCCGTTCCATCTTTTCCTGTAAAACGCCCGCCGTCTTATCCAGCACTTCCTCTTCGTTATAACACGGCACGACGAGATATAAAATCGTATTTTTTCTTTCCATAGTCTGATATCTCCCGGATCGTTTGTCGCCTTATTCTAACACAAAACACGATATCTGGCAATTTTACACGCCTTTAGGGCCATACTTTCTTTTCCAGAGCTGGAAAATTGCCCAGCCGGGCAGTCGGCATGCCACCGCAAGCCCGTACTTCCTTCCTTCTTCCTTCTCCTGTTTCGTCAAAGGTTTTGCCGCCTGCCGGTAAACGTTATACAACAATGCCATCTTCAGCTTTGTTTTCAGATTGACCGCAGGATCTTTCAGATAAACGCAGGAACGGGCCATCATTCCTCTGGGGGATTTCAGTTTCATCCGCTTTCCGGACCGGGTAAGACCGCCTTCCAGATAATCGCTGATATAAATACATCGATTGATATGGATCATTTCATAGGGGCCTGACATCTGCACCCATACCAGATCCTCCGGTAAAAATTTTTCTCCTTCAAATACAGGAAAGGGATAACGCTTCAGAATCTCCGTGAAAAAGACTTCCGCTTTATCTCCCCCGATGCCGCCATTAATCCGGACATTCACGTAGGTACTTCTCTCCTCTTCTTTGGGAAAAAACGCTTCGTTCACCCTTCCATCCGGATAAAAACGCAGAAAGCTGTAGCCGCACAGCGCGTTATCCCCAGGATACAGGCGATAGTAGTGTAAGATCGTGGACACAGCATCTTCCGGAAGCCAGTCATCGCTGTCCACGATGAAGGTCAACTCCGTTTGGATCCGGGCAATACCCGCATTCAGCGCCGTATGCTTTCCCCCGTTTTCCTTTCTGATCCACCGGATGGAAACCTCTCCTTCTTTCATCCAGTTTTGAACCAGCGCTTCCGTTTTATCTTTGCTGCCGTCGTCCACGATCATCCATAAAAAATCCCTGTTATTCTGGTTTTTCAGGCTGTGATAGAGTTTGGGCAGGCAATCGGAGCGGTTATACGTAGGCGTCAAAATCGTCAGCGTTTTCATCTCAATGCTCCCTCCCGACGCGCACAACCCTGTCCTTTCGGTAAAACTCGCACATTACCGTGTTTGTCCATGCTTCCGGATCCTCCATGATCTCCATGTGCATCAGAGGTCCCTGATCCGAATTCATCTCCGGCAGCTGGATATCCTTCTTCGAATCATCCAGCAAAATTTCCATTCTTTCCTGCATCTGGGCCTTATAATCATCCGCCCTTCCGCTGGTAATAAAAGACAGACAGTTAAAAAATGTCGTTTCCTTCAGCGTTCCCTTTTTGATTCCCACCGTCGCCAGACACAGGAGTGCCGTTCCAACAAAAATCCATTTTTTCCATAGTCTCCATCCGCTCCGCGCCCGTTCTGTCCCCAGTTTTACCCTCAGCCATCCCAATGTGTACACAACAGCGGCCATGGCAGTCAGTACAAAAACCTGGAAAATCGTATTGGGAACGCCGCCGGAAACCTCTACCCCGGCATAAATTCCCGGCGCAAACATCGCGCACCACAGACAAAACAGAAAAGCGTCCATCAAAAACGGAAGGCGGAAAGAAAATTCCAGCGTTTCCATTTTGCAATAAAAATTCCACAAAAAAACGGCCGCCAAAATCAAAATGACGTAGACAAACGGCTTTTCTTTTCCGTATTGCAGGATCGTCTGCACTCCCTGCATAAAAGATTGCAATATGGTTTCAACCGCTCTGACCGCTGAAAATCCGAAGGATTCTCCGCCGCGGATGGAATTTCCCGGCGACAATACGCTGACCGCAAGACCTGCCATCTCTGCTCCCAGACTCACCAGCAGCCACAGGGATTTTCTCCTGCGCTTCCCGTAAACGATCAGAAGCGCCACAAGAACCATGGGCGCAAACAGCGCCGCCAGATAGCTGGAGCCTCCCAGCGCAGCCATACACAGCAATGCGCCGGCTCCAAAGCGTACCCGATAAGTATCGATATATCTGGAAAAACACCATACCGCCAGCATCGCCAGACAATAAGGAATGATGTAGTGCGCTGTCCCGTTCCACCAGAAAATTCCTGACTTCGTGCTAGGAATAAACTGCAGGGTCAAAAACAAAACTGTCGTGTTGATTACAATCCAGCCTTCCACTGGAAGCCCCAGCTTCTGCACCATGCAATAACGAGTCAGTACCGATGTGCAAAAAACATTGATTCCCACCATAAAAATCGGGACGATCCAGTAGGCATTCGGAGAAAACACCTCCGGCTGAAGCCCCATCCAGAAAATGGTAAACCAGGTTCCCTGCCATCCGTGCCAGAAAGCCCTCGTATTCTCTGCGGAAGCCTTCAGCGTCTGCCAAAGGGAATGGGTATCCTGCCAGGCCCAGTGCGCCATGGCTCCGTAATGGTAATCATCCCCAGTCGCGTGAACATATCCCGCCAGATAAAAAACCGGCAGGAGACTGAGCACAAATCCAAGCAAAACGAGCCCGGATAGGTAATTGATCTTTTTTTGTTTCATAAAGATCCTCCCAAAAAGCTATTTCCTTTATTCACACCATTCTTGATCCAGAAAGGCTTTTCTTTCAATAATGAAATCGTAAAAGTTTTGATATGCCATATCATAATCTGGTTCCGTTCCTCTATCTTCCAGGTATTCCCTCTCCCATCTCCTGCCATCCATCTCAACGGAAGCGGCTATTTTCTCTCTCCATTCACCGAGCTCATCCGTTTTCAGGATTCCTTCCAGAACCGGGGTAATTCGATCTCGATAGAGCTCTTTTACAACTTTGTAAAAGCTTTCTTTTTCGCACAGCCAGGCCCAGAAGGGATGGGGATCCTGATAGCCTTTGGCATAAAACTCTACCGGCGTTGATAAATCAATCCCGTCGTTGCGCGGGCCTCCGTTTCCCCACGATCTATCATAGTCCCAAACAGGTCCCGCAAAAAATTTCGTATCGATCAAATCCGTATCTTTATATAAATACTGACTCGTTATATTTGCATCCCTATTTTTGCTCAGCTCTTCTATAATATATTTTAACGCAAAGCTCTCTACATCAATATATCGCTCATAGGTCCGGCTGTTCGCTTCTTCCTGCAACGCATCTTCCAGTTGCTGATACAAATCAGAAATATAGTCTACCTCATTGACTGTCGCATGTTTCGGTTCATGGATAACAACAGGCTGGCCCTTTTGTGAGATAAACCCGCTCACTTCTTCTTCCCAGCGTTCCTGCAAATCAAGTTCAAGCAAATATCCTCCGCTGATATCCTGAGGACTTTTGGCACGAAAACCCTTTTTGGTTTCCTCCACATACGGATATCTTTTCAACAGCTCTTCTCCGTTTTCTTCTTCGTTTTCTTTCTCCAGATCTTCAATTTCCACTCTGTCCGGTCCACACTCTACTTTGTCTCCAATCAAATACAAGCCGAAATATTTCCCGTCCACATACAAATCAACAAACTCTGCCTCCGGGGCAAATTCCAAATCCACTCTTTGCGCTATCTGAAAAGTCAAATAGTTTCGCAGCATGGTTTCATCAAAACTGTTTGAAGTCAACACCCACTTTTCGTTTTTTCCTAATTTCATGAATTCAACTGCCTGATCTGTTTCAAGTAAGTAGGACTTCTTTGATGTTCTGACGAAAGAGACATTTCCCCGGCAGTGAAGCGTTCCCTCCATTCCGTCTATTATCTCGACGCCTTTACCGCTTCCGTTCCAAAAAGACATCTGAACGTCCGCAACATATTCTTTATCCGTATGTACTTCCGCCATCACATTCCCGTCTGTTTCCATCCACAGGGTAGGAATTTTGGAAGAAAAAAACACATACAAATGCGCCGGATTCCCGTCTTTCTGCAACACGATTTCCTGCCTTTCCGGCTTAAGTTCAAACGTCTCCCCTACGCTGACAGCGCAGTCATTCCATACCAAATCCTGCGCCGCATAAACGGTAAGGCTCTCCGATTCCTCCAGCCACCACGGAAGAAAAAGGTAATAAACATCTTTTTCTTCGTTGTGCAGTGCTCCGGTTTCAAAATGAAGTCCATCGATTTCTTCTGATACGTAGACCAGATCATACAGATTGTCATACTGCTGTCCCTGTTGGGAAGACGATTGCGCTGCTTCATCATCGGTTCTTCTTTCCAGTTTTTCCACTCCCGCCAATACAAAGACAAGCAGCAGGCTAAACCCCACGACCCCCAGATATCTTCTCATATCCGCTTTTGTTCTCCGCTATTTCTTTAAATAATATCCGGCATACCAGTCCGCAAACCTCTGCAGTCCGGTTTCCAGGGAAGTATTCGGCGCAAAGCCGAAATCCCTTTCCAGTTCCGTCACATCCGCATAAGTCCGATAAACATCCCCCGGCTGCATGGGCAAAAATTCTTTCTCTCCGGGCGCAGAAATCACCCCTGCCTTTATCAGGCATTGTTCCAGCGTCTCCACAAAGTGCATCAGGCTTTCCGGCCTGTGATTCCCGATATTGTAAACTTTATGGCGAACCCCGTTTTCATCTTCCGCAGGGACCTTTTTCATTACGCTTTCCACTCCCGTAATCACGTCGTCGATATACGTAAAGTCCCGATACATATCTCCATGGTTGAAGATTTGGATTTTCTGCCCTCTCGCCATTTTATCGGCAAAGCCGAAGTATGCCATATCCGGCCTTCCTTTCGGTCCATAAACCGTAAAGAAGCGAAGTCCGGTTGCCGGAATGCCATACAACCTGCTGTAAGCATAGGCCATCAGTTCATCCGACTTTTTGGTTGCCGCATACAGGGAAACCGGATGATCTGCCGGGTCCTCCACGCTGTACGGTACCTTTTTGTTTGCCCCATACACAGAAGAACTGGAAGCATAGACCAGATGCTTCACTTTTGTACGCCCGTCCTCTCCGGAATGCCGGCAGCACTCCAGAATATTATAGAAACCGACGATATTACTCTGAATATAAGAGTCCGGATTCGTAATGGAATAGCGCACGCCCGCCTGCGCCGCCAGATTCACCACCAGCTCCGGCTGTTCCTCCGCAAACAAATCGCGCATGACATCCGCATCCGCAATATCTGTCTTTTCAAATCGGAAATTTTCATCCCCTTCCAGGCTCTTTAACCGTTCTTCTTTCAGACTCACATCATAATAATCGTTCATATTATCGATTCCAATTACCTGATATCCGTTTTTTGCCAGTCTCTGTGCCAGGTAAGAACCGATAAATCCCGCCGCCCCTGTAATCAATACTTTGAGCTGTGTTTCCATCCGTTTTCCCCTTCTTTTCGTTCTCCCGGTTATCTGCCGATACTGTAGTATTCCACTCCGGCCGCTTTCATTTCTTCCGGCCGGTAAATATTCCTGCCGTCATATACCAAAGGAGTCCTCATCAACTCTTTATAGGTTTGCGGCCGTATCCCGCGGATTTCTTTCCATTCTGTAAAAATAAAGCACAAATTCGCATCCTTCAGCGCCTCTTTGGGATCCTTTACATACGAAATCGACCCCTTTTCATAGGCTCCTTGGGGATATTTTTTCCGGAAATTTTCTTCTGCCACAGGATCGTAAGCCAATATATCAGCCCCTCCTTTCAGCAAAAGATCCACATTATCCAGGGAGGGCGCTTCGCGCAGATCGTCCGTTCCGGGTTTAAAGGCCAGCCCGAGCACCGCCACTTTCAAATGATCGAAGGTAATCATCCGGTTGCTTGCTTTTAAAAACAGTCTCGTCTTCTGCGCAGTATTTACATCCACAGCCGCCTCCACGGTTCTGAGCTGATACCCCACCTTATGCGCCTGGAATTTCAGCGCTTTGGTATCTTTCGGGAAACAGCTGCCGCCATAGCCGATACCCGCCCTCAGAAAATTTGCGCCGATTCTTGCGTCATAGCTCATGCCTTCGGCCACTTTTTCAATATCAGCCCCCATCAGTTCGCAGAGATTGGCGATATCATTCATGTAAGAAATTTTCAGCGCCAGAAAGTCGTTGCAGGCATATTTGGTCATCTCTGCAGAGCGACGGTTCATCGCCACAATCGGAAGCTCAAACGGCTCATAGATTTCCCGAAGCAGTTTTTCTGCCGCCTCACTCTCCGTCCCGATAATGATACGCGCCGCATGCAGGGTATCATGTACCGCAGACCCCTGTGCAAGAAACTCCGGGTTGGAAGCCACTTCGATATGGAGTTCTTTCCGCAGAAGAAAATCCTGAATAAATTGCTCCACCCGGTCGTTCGTCCCTACCGGTACAGTAGATTTCACTACTACGAGACAGTCTTTTTCCACGTTCTCCGCAATCTGTCTGCATACTGTGGCAATATAATTCAGATTTGCGGAACCGTCCGGTTGTTCCGGTGTCCCAACGCCGATAAAAATCGCGTCCGGCTCCCGGTAAGCCGCAGCGTAATCCGTCGTATAATGCAATCGTCCGGCCGCATAATTCTTTTGCATCAGCTCCTCCAGCCCGTCTTCATAAATCGGGCATACTCCCGATTCCATCAGACGGACTTTCTTTTCATCCACATCAACACAGGTCACGTCATGCCCTTTTTCCGCAAAACAAACACCTGCCACCAGTCCCACATATCCTGTTCCCGCCACTACAAGTTTCATCCCGATTATCCTCCCTATTCCACCAGATAGGCTGTTGTATATTCTGTCTCAAATAACTTTTGTGCAGATTCCGCTCCCAGTTCCTGCTCCATTTTCCCGAGAATTTCTTCTTCGTTTTCAAATGCCATATCCACATAAACAAAGAACTGGGAATACTCCTCCCCATTTTCCTTTTCCAAAGTGTCTAGTGCTTCCGGTACCGCAAAAATCCCGTCTTCTTCTAACGGATATACATGCTTTGCCCTCGCAAGGAAATAGCTGTCTCCCGCAGCCCGGTAGCGGTTATTGTCCTTTGTCACATAAAATGCAGGAAGATGTGCATACTGATCTGCCGTTTCCAATTTTCTCCCCGATTCTTTATATAAATAGTTCACCCCCGGATAAACATTCCCTGTCAGCACAACGCAGCAAAGCACTGTTGCTGCAATCCATTTCCCATAGGTTCTGTTTAAATTCCTCTGAAATACAAGTTTTGTTATCCATACCAAGGTCAGCATAACCATGGGATAAATGTTCAGAATATATCTGTCTTCCCGGTAAGGCGCAATCTTAGCCACTAAAGCCAGATAGAGCCCTGCTGCCAATGCGATCTGGAACAAATATAAATCCTCCATCCTGACGGAAAAAGTATTCGTGCTTTTGGGTTCCCGCCGCTTCAGCTTCCAATGAATGCCTTCTTTATCGATTGTTATTTCTGTTTTCCAGAAGGCAGAAACTGCAATTAAAATAAGTCCTGTCAGCAACAAAACAGCTGCGGCAAATGCTCCGATTCCCATCAGTTCTCCCTGCATCAGCCGGCAAAACATCCGGATCGACTCGGCATAACCGCTTCCATCAGCCAGGTTGTCAAATGCCTCCACTCCACGATATCCGGAAAAGATGTCTTCCCTCATATAAGGCCATAAAAGATAACTAAAACCGATTCCCGTCCCCATTACGGCTGCATATTGGAGCGCAAATACAAATTTCTTTTTCAGAAGGATACATCCCCAAAGCAGCAGGCAAGTAAAAAAAGCAAAAAGGAAAAAATAGTAATGATTTAAAATTCCCGGGACAGTCACGGCAAAAAGTTTCAAAAACAGCAGACCTCTTTTTTTCTTCTCGCCCTCCCACAGCTGCTTAAAAAACTCAAAATTTACCCAGGAAAAAAGTACGCAGGTAAAGGTAAAGATCATATACATACGCAAAAACATCACCGTGGTGACAGCACCTGCGCTTATTCCATACAAAATACAGGTCAGTGCTGCCCAAAAGTCCGAACGGTAAATTTTCCGTCCCATAAAAAACAACGCCAAAATTGTGAGTGCAAAAAAGAGCATATTAAGCCCGATCCCGCACCATTTCGTAAAAGCCCCCGGAAGCAGGAAGCCTGCGATTGAGCACACAATCTCAAGCAAAAGATAATAAACAGGAGGATGTACATCCTCACCGATCGTTTTACAGACGCCTGCAAAATCAAATGCTTCTTCCGGCGTAATGGTCAAATAGTCCATAAAATGTTCCGGAGTATGCCAGGTATTCAGGTAAGTCTCCCCGTCCTTATCTCCATTTACACTGGGATACCCCGTCTGGCACACAAAATGATAAGAATACATCTCATCACAGTAAAACCCCTGTTTCTTGGTTCCCCACCAACAGAGATTAAGCATAAGGACCGCAAAGAGGGTAATCAGGATGTATGTTTTTTTTAAATTGAATTTTGCTTTTTTCATCTCTGCACAATCCCTCCTGTTTTCATCGCATACACCGTTACTGCAAAAAAGTACGGCACCGAGAATACTACCGGCAGCTCATATCTGAAATAAGCGTTTACCGGGGACGCGACACACACAAGGATCACCAATATGGCCGGGACAAACAGCCACAATAAACCTTTCTTTTTGCTCTGCAAAATGAAAAACATGCTCAAAAACGTGCACCATGTATAAAAGCCGACAGAAGAAGTATACCCCAACAGGGGAATCTGCCGGAACGCTTCCAGCAGCCCGTCCAGTTTCCGGACAGCATTCGGGAAACGGGCATACAGGTCGAATCCGATTTCATTCAGCGGGGAAATATCCGCCCCCACCACAAACCATGCTTTCGTCCTGCCCAAATCATCCGGATAAAAGTATCCATAACATTTATTCAGGAAAGCATCCACATAGGTAACAGGATGTTCCAGGAACTGCTGCACATAAACTTTCCAATATGCTGCCAGCTCCTCTTGTGTGGCGTCATTATTATACCGTTCTTTTACCCGGTCCGAAAATTCCGGCAGATATCGTTTGGGCAGAGTATCATACTCCAGAACCGCATCGATCGCCTGCTTTTCTTCTTCCGTAATTTCGTCCCCGTAATAGGCCACTGTCCTTGCCGTCTGCAAGAAAGGAATGGATAAACTTTCCGCAATACTTCCGTCTTCCACATGAAGGGCCGGAAGCACACATCGAAACCAGAGTCCTCCGAACAAAAACACCCCTGCGAAAATACCCGCAAAAATTCTCCAGTGTTTTCTTCCCGCCCATAAAAAAGCCGGCAGACATCCCACTACGATCCAGAACCCTTCATTGCGAAACAGGCAAAGCAAAATCAGAAGCACCGGCAGAAATACCATTTTGATGCGTTCATGCAGGAACGCTTCATCCGACTCAATGAGTTCAAACAGAAAAATGGTCAGAAGCACCAGCACAATCGAAAAGTTCATGTTCTTTCCTACCGAAATCGCATAAACCGGAAATACCGGTAAAAGAGCATATATCCACAAAAGAATTTTTCTGACCTTTTCGAAAATTCCAAACTTTTCCAGACACTTCAGCATATAGGAAAGCACGAAGATAAAGGCCAGTTCCTGCAGCAGCACATAGACAAACATTCCCGCTGCGCCGGATCCGAGAGCATGTCCTGCTTCCACAAAAGTGCCAAGCAGCAGAATCTGAAAATAGGGATGATGATTGGTCAGCTGACTTAAGCCAAAGTATTGTTCCAGCATGGTCCTGGCATCGTAAAGAGTCGTTCCCGGATAGCAGACCGCCAAATAGGGCAGCCAGCAAACAAAGAGGATCGCGCAGGTTTTCAGATGACTGTGAGGCTTCTTTGTTTCCCCTGCTTTTTGCCCCGTAAGCTTTTTCAGCCATTTTTCCAGAAACCAAACAGCACAATAGAAAAAAGCGCCATATCCGATCAGGACAATGCCTGTCTTAACCATTTGCGCACCATTCAGCACAAGCAGCGCCATTCCTGTGGCATTGGTATAACAAAGACCCAAAAGCATCAGGGACGCAAGAAATGCAGAAAAAACAGCGATCCCTTTCCTGATGGAGGCATTTTGATTCACATAAAGATAGAGACAAAAAAGGAAAAGGGTAATCAGGAATTCTGCAATTCCCCATCCCTGAAAGGAAACCAATACCCCATACAGGATACCGTTATCCGCCTCCATCGTATTTTCAAAATTCAATCCCATTGCTGCTGCCGACAGGATGGCCAGAAAAAAACACCCTATTTTCCGCCAGGCATATTGTCCGGACAGCTTTCCCAAGTTTATTTTTGTTCCCATATTTTCCTCAGTTTATACCGCTCGTCTTTTCTTCCACAGCAGACATGCCGGAATACAGATTCCCAGGCAAAGAACTGTCAGCCAGAAGAATTGCTGCATCGCTCCGATTTCAATTTTTCTCCAGTCCCAAAAATACCTCATGCAGGTCAGCAAAGGCCGGTGGACAAAGTAAATGGCCGTAGACAGTTTCCGGATCAGCCGCATCGTATCCGGGTTTCCGGACCATTTACAGTTAAGCAGCAAAGTCAGGGCCGCCAATACCCAAAATACCTGGGAAAAGAACAAAGAGATTTCAACAGACGCATTTCTCTCCGTAACCAGGCAAATCTCACCATGCAGAAAAATAGAGGAAATAACCAGCGCCATAATGCCGATTCTGATCCCTTTCTTTCCTTCCAGCCTTTTCCATGCTTTTGCCAGCAAAACACCCGCAAGCAAAAGCGGGAACCCCTGGAATAGCCCGTTTCTTGTTGTTACCGCAATATGAATATAAAAATCAATCCATTTCTGAAACGGCGTATTTGCCAAAAGAAAACTATAGCTGTTTCCCAAAAGACCACATATCCAGCAAAACACGCCAAAAACGCAGGCAAGATCCAGTCGATTTTTCCTTAAAAACAAATATAAAATTAGCATCCCCGTTATACTGGCCCAAATATACCATAAGGCTCCATAGGGATAAAAAATCGCAGCTCTTGCCAGCCAGAGCATTCCCCACAAAAAAGATTCTCCCGCCGAATACATATCGTAAGCAGCGAACAAACTGTTAATAATAGTAAAAATGATATATGGGATCAATAACCCTTTCTCATATTTTAAAAATTTCCCCCACAAAGTACCTTCGTCCTGATCCCATACCTTATAGCCAAAAAAATAGCCCGATGTCACAAAAAAGAAGGGAACGATCAAAGACAATATGCTTTTCTGCACATATGCTTCAAACGGAATTTCATGGTATGCGCCTGTATGTAACAGCAAAATTCCCAAGCATCCTGCTATCTTTGCCACATCTACTGCCGCATTTTCTGTATGAATAATAGTTGTTTTCCTTGATTTCAAATGACTATTCCCCCCTCAGAATCTCATAATAGCCCGCAGCATCAGAGCTCAATTCCTTTGCTATCTCCCCTGTGAATAATGTCATAGATAAAAAAATAACAATAAAAGCGGCAGGAAGCAAAAACCTATATTCGTATAAAGACATTTTCTGTCTTTTATGCATAATCCGCCCTTCAAACCGCGAAATCATCCAATCTCCGATATAACTGTAAGATGATACCGCGTAAGGAATAAGTAATACAAAATAGGAAATCGTATATTGTCCCTTTGCTTCCCAAAACAGGTGAAACAAAAATCCTCCAACAAATATCACTGCGAGGCTTAACCTAAACGGAAGTTCCTTCTCCTTCCAAAATAATAGGCAATATCCGGCTGCGCCTATCAGTAAAATAAATTCTAAAATATTAAGATATAAAGTCCCAAAATGCGCTCCTCTGGGACTCACCATCCATTTGACCCAATCGCTTCTCTCTATCCCTGATTCTCTCCACTGGATGATATTATAGCATTGAAATGTAGGGTTGTTCCACTGTGACGCTGTTTTCTTAAAAAAGAACGTCGCAGCCTCCCCAGGGTGCATCTTAAAATATGTTAATGTCTGTCGGATATCATCCCTTGCAATTTGTCCCTGTACTTTTGCATCGCAGCCACTTTCAGAGTAGGAATCATAAACGTATCCATTATACCATCCCGGGGCGCGGCTTTCCGAATCTTGTAATCCCATAGCTACATATCCCCAGTAGCTGCTTCCCTCCAAAGTATTCCCTGAAACTTTTTCAAAATAAAACCGGATTCCGTTGGTTTGTATCAAAAAGGCAGCAAGCAGTAAAACCGGGATTAAAAAATAAATTCGTTTCTTTTTCCGTATCGCTTCTTCGGAAATCAGGATTATCAAACCAATCATAAAAATTAAAGAATTGGTTTTAATCATCACTGCCATCATCATAAACAGCACCGATAAGATAGCGTCCATCCACTTTTCTCTTTTAAAAAAATCCAGCATTTTTTTAATGGAGATTACAGAAAGTGCAAGTCCGTATAGATTCCCATATATAAAAGAAGTATATAATATCAACGGAAAAAAGAATACCCCTGCTGCAAGAATCCCTAACTGTTGCTTTTTTTTCATCCCGAAATGGGACCCTATCGCCGACAATCCATGATAAACAACTACAACAGCTACAGCGTTCAGCAATTGAAGAGCGATATAATTTTGACTTCCTATGACGAAAGAGAGAATATAGAAAAACAAAACCAGCCCCAGCTGATGAACATTTTTCGCAAGGTATCCATCCGCTTCCAATTGCGAGTAATCTCCTGTCCGGAGTTCTGATACCGCATTTTGGATAGCTGCCTGGTCAGAGCCGGGAGTGTACTGGCTTGCCAGCAGCCAAATAACAGAAATTCCCATTAAAATAATCAACAACCGGAAACGGCATTTTCGGAACAACACAGGATTGACTTCCACTTCGTCCAAAAATCGACAAACGTATCTGTTCTTTTTTATTCCAAACAATATCACCAAAAAGAATGCTGCCGATATCAAATTCCACCAAAGCGAATCCCCAAGAAAATATGTCTTCTCATGAATATCAATAAAGCTGGTAAAAAAAGCGGCTATTATTGCCAAACTGACGACAATTGCTTCGAAGAAATTTGCCACAATCACTTTATAGGCTGTCATGAAAAAGGCGCTCAGGTTTCTCATGCTGTGTTTCCCCCTAGTATTCTTCTCCCATCTTAACAACCAAAATTCCATTAACCATCTCTATGGAGCCTTCTTCCGGAAATATTGGCATCTCTTCTACTTCTGCCTCTTTCCAGAGTTCTGTCCTCTGTTCTTCCGTACACAACTTCACCGGAATATTAAGAATATACCGGAAATATGCCTCATAATCCCTGTAATTTTTAATCTGATCGGTTTCCGTCAGTCCCTGCACACCGCTGGTATTCCCGTTTCCGCTAAACATTTCAAATCCCGGCATCTCTCTCATATTGATTTTTCCCACAAAAGCTACTGTCGTTTCCCCCGGCTTATACCCTTTCTGTTCCTCCATTTCTGTAACAACCCTGGTCATTAACGACAATGTTTGCTGACGCTCCAAATCTTTCTTCAAATAGCCTGCATTGGCTACAGGAATACCGTTCCAAATCACAAAAATCACACAGCCTGTCACTGCAGCCAAAATATATTTATCCCGCCGTTTTCCGGCTTCTGCAGCCTTTTGATAGTTCCACTTTCCCAAAAACAATGCCAGTAAATAGACAAAACAAAATGCATACATCATAAGTCCATGAAGCATTCCGCCGCTCAATACGCTGGAAAGGTTCATTCCCAAAGGCAATAAACCTACCAGGCATAAGAAGATTGCTTTTTCCACAATCCCTGTCCGTTTTTCCCTGAACACTGTCAAAATAACTCCGACGGCGCAGATCCCCAGCATCAGATTAGCAATCGTTACGATGGGAACGGAATACATCGATGCCGGATTCAGGAAATACATCAGCCAATAGTAGTATGCCTTCAGCGTTCCCCAAAATAATTCTGATAGCGATCCCGAAAGATTTCCCAGCTGTGAAATACTGTTATA
The DNA here is from genome assembly GCA_944380095.1 of uncultured Lachnospiraceae bacterium. GTDB lineage: Bacteria > Bacillota > Clostridia > Lachnospirales > Lachnospiraceae > Gallintestinimicrobium. The sequence continues at coordinate 19,346 of CALWGP010000182.1, forward strand.
GCTGTCGCTAAGAGAAATTCCTGTAAAATAGCAGACACCCTTCGTAAGGAGCAGATAAAGTATTCCTCCCCCCATCACCATCAGGACGCCTTTTCCTCCTGCAAGGAGTACTTCCTTCCACCTATTTCCCTCTAAAAGGTCTTTTATGCAGATGATCATGATCAACGCGATCACAACGGACAAATAGCTCTGATATAATCCCAGCCCCACAGCAATCAAACACATACCGGGCCATATTCCGTTCCTTTGCTTTTTCCACAGCCAAACTGCAGCCACCATCAAAAATAAGGCGAACATATCTACATCCAAGTCGTGCAAAAACGTAGCTGTCAAAGCTGTTACAACAGGATTCACGGTCAGGACTCCCGCCGTCAGAACAATCAGGAGTTTGCTTTCTGCAAAGTCCAAAAGCTGCACAATAAAATAAACCGACAGCGCGATCCAGATCAGCGATAACATGCCGATCATCCAGGGAGACGTAAGCATTCCCCGTGTTATATCCCGATAAACCGGGACAAAAATCCTGCCCAGGGAAATTTTCCATTCCGTTTCCGCCGCCCCGGAATACAGAGCCTCCAGAGAATCATGGGATATCGTAAAATTAAAGAATCCGTATGCGTGTGCTGCCACTCCAAGCAGGAATGTTGGCAGCATACATTTTTTTAACAGTTTCACATCCATTATCTGCCCTGCACTTCTTTCTGCCGCTTCCGTATTTCTTCCACCACCCCGTAATACCGGTCAAACTGGAAGTTTTCTTTTACATGTTTATATGCAGCCTCTCCCATTTTTTTCAGGTTCTCCCGGTCGCAAAGGATCCGTTCCATTTTTTCTTCCAGATCCTTTTGGTCGCAGTCCCGAAACACATATCCGGTTTTTCCTTCCACAATATAGTTTGCTGTTCCGTTGTCGCTTCCGCTGATAACCGGGATGGAGAAAGCCATTCCTTCGATGACGGTGATGGAGGCCGGTTCTCCCGTACTGGGAATGACATAGAGATCCGCTTTCCCATACTCTTCCATCACCCTCGTTTTGTTCAGATTGCAGTAAAAAGTCACCCTGTCATCCAGCCCATGTTCTTTTACATAAGCGGTAATTTTGTCGTAATACTCTTGATGGAAATGGTTGGACAGCTCCCCGGCAATTGTCAGATGCAGCGGATATTTCTCCCCCAGCTTTTCCACCGCACGGACCATCATCCACAAATTCTTGCGTTCCTGATATTTCCCGATACAAAATATATTGATCCTGTCATTTCTGAAATAAACCTTTTCCTCCGGCGACATCTGCGGCTCCATCAGGAAGGGAGCCCAATAACTGTCTTTGTCTTTTACTTTCCCCTCATAACTGGTTCCAATCACATCTGTAGGGGTCATCCTGAAGCGCGGAGTAAGCCTGCGCACGATCCGGTGCGGCAGATCGTCTTTGAAATGATAGTCCCATACCGGGCTCAGATTATAAAGTATCGTAGGGATTCCATAGTGTCGGCAGATTGCGTTCATGCAGATACAGTAAATGGATCTCTCCCTCAAAATCGCCACATCCGGCTGAAACTCCCGGATCTTTTTCGCCATTTTCAAAATGGGCGGCCACCCGCATTTCAGCCGCATATCCATGGCAAAGGGCCGCTTCCTGAAAAGTACGTTCACATAGAATTTATCGATCAGGCGAAACAATGCCCCATATCCCATGACCACGGGTTTTACCCAGGTATAATCTTCAATTTTCCCCTCATACTGACTGATAAAGCAAATCTCATGCCCGTTTTCTTTCCAGCCCTTCATAATGGTATTCTGGTTGGTATGGTATCGATGGGACATATATAATACTCTCATGCCGCTATACTCCTCTTCTCGCTGCTTCCAGGAAACGGTCCGCAATCCTCTCCACCGTACATTCCGAACGAATTTTCCTGGCATTTTGGGACAGTTTTTGAGCCAGCGCAGGATCTTTGGCAACCTGTTTCATTGCCGCTGCCAAAGCCTGCGCATCTTTCATGGGAACCAACAGTCCGTTTACCCCATCCTGAATGGAAGTACGGCTTCCGCCGATGGGACAGTCCGTAGAAATAACCGGCATTCCCATGGCCATAGCTTCCAGCATGGAATTGGAAATTCCCTCATAATCCGACGACAGTACGAACATACTGCTGTCCCGTATTTCCTCCCGGGCATTGCTGCAAAAACCGTGGAAAATCACCTGACTTTCCAATCCTTTTTCTCGCGCCAGCTCTTTTAACTCTCCTTCCAGAATCCCTTTTCCATAAATATCCAGCGTATAGTCCGGAAAGTCCCGGCTGAAAATAGAAAAGGCTTCGATCAGCAGCCGGTGATTTTTCTGGTTCTCCAAACGGCCGATCGTGGAAATGCTCTTGCGCCGCGTTCCCTCAAAGGGCTCCGGCACAGCGCTGTCCAAAGGATTACCGATCACGCAAGCCTTCTTTTGAATCGCCTTCGGGAAACAGGTCACCGCCTCCTGCGTCTGACAGACCAGACGATAGGCAAACCGGTAGAAGAAGTCCCGGTAAGTTTTATGGTCGCAGGACCTGGGATCAATACGTTCCGAAACCAGCATATTCCTTTTCATAAACAACGTGGACAAAACCACAAAACCCGTGCCATAGGTGCTGAAGGAAAAAATCGTACATCCCTTATTTTTCCGGAAATAGTCCCTCATAAACCGAAGCCGTCTGATACGGACTTCCATGTCCCCGCCGGAGGCCTCCCCTGCGGAAACGGTCTCTACTCTGGAGTCCAGCGGATAGGCCTGCTGGTGTCCCGCAAAAGAAAGAATCGCGGTTTCAATTCCCCGTTTCACGAATTCATTGGCCAGCAGGGAAATCACCCGCTCCGATCCCCCTCCTGCCATATCCGGAACCACAAATACAATCTTCATCCCTGCTCATTTTCCTCCTTCATTTCAGGAAAAACTTCTTCTTTCGCTTTGGGCAGTACTTTTCCCCCCGCCACTTCATAGATCATATCCACATTTCGAATGGTAGTCAGTCTGTGGGCAATAATCAGAATCGTCTTCGTCCCCTGCAGGTTATCGATCGCTTCCATCACAGCTGATTCCGTCTCATTATCCAGAGCCGATGTCGCTTCATCCAAAACCAGCACTTCCGGATCATGGTACAGCGCCCTGGCGATCCCGATTCGCTGCCTTTGACCGCCGGAAAGGCGTACGCCTCTGTCTCCTACCACGGTATCCAGTCCCTCCGGCAGATTTTCCACAAACTCATACAATTGGGCCTTTTTCAGCGCCTGCTCAATAGCGCTTTCATCGATCTCGTCCGGCTCAATCCCAAATGCGATATTGTTCCGGATCGTATCATCGGACAGGTAAATCACCTGCGGTATGTAGCCCAGTTCTTTCTGCCATACATAGGGATGTTTGTGGATATTCAGATCATCTGCCAGCACTTTCCCGTATTGGGGCTGTAAAAGACCCAGAATAATATCCACCATCGTGGTTTTTCCCGCTCCGGAAGGACCGATAAACGCCACTGTTTTTCCCTTCGGGATGGTAAAGGATGCCTTATCGATTACCATTTCCTCTGCATCCGGATAATGGTAGCATACGTTGGACACGGAAATTTCCTTACGGAAATCCCAGTCCATTTCTTCTTTTACTTTTGCTTCCGGTTCCTCTTCAATCGCCTTCAGGTCATGATAAATCAGGTCCAGAGACGGCAGGGAATAAAGAATATCTGCCACATGCTCATTGATCTTTCCCACGGAAGGAAGCAGACGGAACGCCGCCACTGCGAATACTGTCAGCTGCGGAATAAAGGTAGTAAAATCGTCCTTCTGTCCCCAGAACATTTTGATCAATACTGCCAGCAAAAGTCCCGTCATACAGACTGTTTCCACAAAATATTTTGGAAGTGTTGCAATCAGGCGATTGATCCGAAGACCGTGCACATATTTTTTATAATTTCCTTCATAGGCATTTATAAAGAAATCTTCCCTGTTTAAAATTTTAAGTTCCTTAATTCCTCCTAAAGACTGATTCACCCACTGATACAGATTTGCTTTATAAATTTGGCACTGTTTCCCTAAATTTTTCGAAAAATTACGAGAAATCGTAGTAAAAATCAGAAGACTTAATATAAGCAACGCTACTACAGTAACCGCAATGGATTTGCTCGTCATAAACAGGTATACGCCCAGCGTTGCACATACCGCAATCTCTGCTACCAGCTCCATCGCATGGATAATGCCTTTCGTAAACAAATCTGTATCTTCCTGCAAGCTTCTCTGCAATACTGCAATATTATGGCTCAAATGAAACGTATATGGTTCCTGAATATAAGTTTTCAGCAGTTTTGTAGAAATCTTTAATTGAATTCCATAGGAAAATTTATAGATCCAGTTTTTTTGCAGCGCTAAAAATATATTTTTAAAAACGTAAATAAAAATAATACTTCCTGTCAGGGCAGCTAAAAAATAATCGGATGATTGAAAATGAAAAAGATCATAAATACTTTTTAAATACCATTTTTCGGAAATAGACTCAGGATCCATAAGCACATTGATAAATGGTGTAAAAATTGCAACTCCTGTTAACTCCAGAAAACTCCCTATTATAATTCCGAACAGGATAAATACCATCTTTACCTTATCCTTACCGCGAAAAATATAATTCAATTCTTTCAGCATCCCGATCCCCTTTCATGTGTTAAATAAGCCGTCAGACGGACTGTATCATTTAATTTCTTTTATTACTTCCTGCCAGTACCGTCCGTATCCTGCTTCCAGATTAGCCTGCTTTCCGAAAACGGAATGCTTTTCCAGCTTCACTTTTTCCTGTGCGCCCCGAAGGAACCATTCGTACTCCATATCCAGGTTCCCGATATCGATCACCCTCCGGCCGCTGTGAAACAAATCTTCTGCCAGCAGTTTGGCCGCAGGGCCCAATGACAGCAGGTAAAGACTGTCCTGCGGCATTTCCAGACAGGCGTTTCGGATTTCTTCCAGCTTTTCTCCTGCGTTCTGGGCAGGACACAGAATCCTGCGCACCCGTGCCGCTCCATCCAGCAGATCGTTTCCTGCGCCGTTATGCGTCCCGGCTCCTTCCACCACGATCACATCTTTCCCTTCCCACAGCTTCCGGATTTTGGAAAACCATCCGGCCGCCCGGTTTTGATCCGCAAAATTAAAATACGGGCGGGAAACATAGGCGTTTCCATAGGTTTTGTGCAGATTGCAGTGCCGATCGTACACCCTGCCAAAAAACAGCAGATGATCTTTCCAGAACTGCCGGCCGCTTTTCCGATACTGGGAAAGACCGTTAAAAATGTCCGGAATTGCCACCATCAGCCCGTCTTCCCTATATTCCAGTATTTCCGCCAGACGCTGTGAGAGCTTTGGCATATACTTTTGAAAATACAGGCTTTTCCCCCGGATCATCACGATCTCACCGTCTCCGAACCGGACAAGGCTCTTCTCCGTATTCAGCAGTTCATCCAGGGTTTCATCAATGGTCATTACCCTGATTTTCGTTTTGTTTCGGCGCAGCCGGTAGGAAATGTCCGCCAGGACTGCTTTTATTTTCTCTTTCATTTTTTCTTTCTGTCCTGTACTTCCGGAATAAATTTATTTTCTTTCAGGCTGTATTTTCCGCCCTTTAAAAATTTATGCTTAATAACCCACCAGCCGGGCACCCAGATATATTTGTGCATGGCCGGGGAAGCGCTTCCGATCATCCAGCAGTTACGGTCGCACTTTTTCGTACATTCCCTCACCTGCCGGGCCTGATTTGAATTCCACAATTCGTCCCAGCTTTGTTCTTTCAGATTGCCCATAACGGCTTTCTTCGCCATGCCGTTACAGGGAATGACGTCGCAAAACGGATCGATGAAAAACGCGTTCCGGGACATATCACAGGGCAAAAGCCTTTTATTGCCGTAAATGTAATTGATCAGTCCATGATTGAAGTAAGCGCGGAACCACTTCTTGGGCGAATTGCTTCTGAGCAGTTCATTGATCAGCTTTTCAAAATTCCGAGACACTTTCAGTTTATCGTCGATCTTGTTATCCGTTTTCCGGAAATAAAAGGAATTATGCAGCGTCGCGGTAGCAAACTCCATCCCCATATCATTGGCGATATGATAAAGGGGGACCAGATCCTCACAGTTCATATCCTGCACGGTCATCCCAAATCCCACGTCCGGATGCCCCATTTCCACCAGGGTCTTCAGCGTAGTATATCCCCGGTTAAAGCCGTCCGGAATCCCTCTGATTTTATCGTTGGTTTCCTGCAGGCCTTCGATGCTGATCCGGATTCCCACTTTGGGAAATTCTTTGCACAGGGCGATAATCCGGTCTGTAAAATAACCATTCGTCGAAATAACGATGCGATCGGACTTTTTATACAGTTCCCTCACGATTTCCGGAATGTCCTTCCGGATAAAGGGCTCGCCGCCCGTAATATTGGTAAACGCCATTTCCGGCAGCTTTTTAATCTCTTCCAGTGTGATTTCTTCTTCCGGCCTTGTCGGATCCTTAAAACAATCGCACATATTGCATCTGGCATTGCAGCGATAGGTTACGATAACTGTTCCGTATAATGTTCTTCTTCCCATGTCCTCTTCCTCTGCTTTTCTTGTCTGTCGTTGGTATTATACCATATCTTCCCCTGTTATTTCCGATAAATTTCCACCAGTTTCCGGCAATATTCTTCCGCAGTGTCAAAGTGGACCCGGCTGCATCCTTCCGTGTAATGCGCCAGCAGGGGTTCATCCTGCCAGAGCCGCCGCAGTTTTTCTTCCAGCTCCTTTTTGTCTCCGCCGCCAAACAGCTCCCCGGTTTCGCCCGGCCTCACCAGCTCCGGCGTTCCGCCCAAGTCCGATGCAAGAACCGGGGTGCCGTACATCTGGGACTCCATAACGGCAAAAGGGCAGTTTTCATACCATCTGGAAGGAAAGACAAAGAGACGGGCCGCGCTGATGGTCTTCACCAGTTCTTCTCCCGTCAAAAATCCCCTGTTTTCCACATTTTCTGCTTGATTCACCTGTTTCTCCATAGGCCCCCCTCCTGCAAATACAAAAGGGATATCCGGCAAAGCACGGCATACGTCCAGCAGCAGGTCCGTTCCCTTTTCCTCGCAGTAACGGCCAAAATAAAGGACATAATCCTCCTTTTTTCCCGTCTTTCCCGCTTTTGCATCCACAAAGTTATGCATCACAACCGTTTTGCCCTTCAGGTCCGGATGAAGCGCCAGCTTCTGTTCCATAAAGCGGCTGGGACAAATCACTGCGTCAAACATGCGATAAGCATGCAGTTTCCGGTAAAGCCACCCCTCCCAAGCCCCTAAAAGGCTTTTGGCTTTTGAGCTGTGGATACATCCGTATTTTATACAGTTTCGGACATCGCCCCGCAGGCAGTCGCCGCACAGTGTCCCGTCGGGACGCTGCATCAGGTGATTGGGACAGACCAGCTGATAGTCATGAGCAGTAAACACGATTCTGATCCTGCTGCCGCTCTTTTTTTCGAATCTGCGAATGGCGTACAGGATAGACGGCGTAAGCTGAAAGTTAAAATTATTCACATGCACCACATCCGGCCTGAAATCTTCCAGCACTTTCCGGATCTTTCTCGCTGCTTCCGCAGAGTAAATAATCCGGAAAGGATACAGAAACCGCGACAGACCGCCGCCGTGGAAATCCATATCGCAAGTATAGCTTTCCACCCGGTTTCCCACAATCCGTCCGGCATGTTCCATTCCGAAATATTCCACTTCATGCCCCATCTGTCTGAGCATCTTCCCGATTTCAAAAATATAGGTTTCCGAACCTCCATTGGGGTGCAAAAACTTATTCACCATCAATATGCGCATCCGTTTACCCTCCGGTTAAAAGCTTCCCTTTTTCTGCTGTCTGCCGGGAACCAGCAACACTGCCGCCATGTACAGAAACGCTGCCGCTTCCATTCCCAGCGCGCCATAGCCGACGATATTGCGAACCCACTCCATGGTCACGATATTGCCTGAAAAGCAGTACATGCCCACATCAGGCCCTTCATAACCGATCACCAGACTGTTGAAGTCCTCCGGGACCTCTTCCAGATCCAGAAAAATTTCCTCTTCTTCCTTTCGATACTCGGTCAGCCCCCGGTTAAAATACACGCTGTCCGGAAGCTGTACCGTAACTCCACGGATCACAGCGGCCGCAAGTCCTGCGCCCAAAAAGATTCCCACGAAAAGAGTCCGGAAACGCCGAAACCGTTTCTCTTTCCTTTTCCAGGAAGCGACCGGGTCCGGCAAGGACAGGGATTCCGTTCCCAGCGGCAAAACTGCAAATTCCCGGTTCCACCAAACGTTTTCTTTTCCCTTGCCGGGACACAGCAATTCGAACAGCAAAGCTCCCAGAAGGAAAAAGGAAAGATTTTTGTAGGACAGATTGAACAGAAACTGTTCCGTAACCGCTGCCACCACAATGCCGATCATCAAAGCCAGTTCCTTCTTTTTTTCTTCCCCGATCAATTTGTGGATCAGAATCGCATATCCGCCCACAAACAGCACAAATGCTATCATCCCGTAAAACATCAGCAAATAGGCAAACGAGCTGTCCAGCGTCAGATGCGCCGTAGTATTGGTAAAATAAGCCGGCGTTCCAAACAGAGAAACCGGAAAAGTGGTGAAATAATTTTTTACCAGGTCAAACCGGGTGGATAACAGCCTGTTGAAAAAATCGTACGCCCGGCCGGTGAATACGAACGGTCCTGCCAGCGGAAAAAGCACGCAGGCCGGAAGAATACACTGCAGCAGCACCTTTTCCCATCTGCCCAGGGATTTTCTCCAGTCCAGATACAGACTCAGCGCCAGATATCCGGTCATCAGCAATACGCCCGTATAGCTGATGGAAAACAAAAAGACCGCAAGATTTCCAAGAAACAGCACGCCGCATGCCTTCCACAGCTTCTTTCCATGCCAATCGCAAACATATAGCAGCAGCGCCGCCAGAATAAAATAGGAAACATGGAGCACATTGGGATGCGTATAGCCTAACGACCAGCGGATAATCGGCCCTAAGCCCAGTTTCTGGTGGACTACCACCACTCCGTCCCGGATATGGAGGATGCCCAGCGTCGCGGACAGGGCAAAGGTAATACTCCAGATTCCGAGGCAGACTGAAAACAGACGGCGAAGGGAAATTTTTTTCATTCCGATGATCACCAACATGGCGGCAAACGCCGCATTTTCTCCGGAGCTTCTCCAGATCATCAAGCCCAGTCCCGCCAGCAAAGCCATGACCAGCCATTCTTTGAAATTATGACGCGTCACGCACAGTTTTCCTGCCAGACAGACCAGGGAAACCGCCGCGCACAGCGTAAACAATTTTTGCCCTTCGTCCAGCCCCACTCCCTTTGCCGCGAACATGACGCCAAACGAAACGAAGTAAAAAAGTTCCGCCCATCCTACGTCCAGCATTGGTCTGCTTTCTGCCTTTTTCATTTTCCCGTTTTTCTTCCCTTCTTCTTCGGTTTCCGATAAACCTGCAGCGTTTTTTGGACGACTTCATCCCAATTGTATCTGCTGCAAATATAATCCGCACTTTCCTCTTTCAGCCGCTTTACGGTTTCCGGATGGTCCCTCAGCCGTTCCAGCTGCCGGCGCAAATCTTCCACATTTCCTTTTCGGAAGGATACCGCATGATCTTCCACTACTTCCAGGTTTTCCCGTATATCGCTAACCAAACAGCAGTTCCCGTAACTCATGGCTTCCAGCAAGCTCACCGCCATCCCTTCCACATCGCTGGGGAGAACAAAAATCCAGGCATTGGAACACAGTTCTTCCAGTACCCGTCCCTGTACGAAATCCGTCATGATAATCCGCTTATCCTTCGACGCCATACTGCGGATCTGGTCCATATACTCTCTGGAATGACTGATTCCGCCTGCGATTACGAGCTTTTTATCCGTTTCTACTTTACCGAATGCCTCGATGAGATAATGCAGCCCCTTTTCCGGTACAATCCGTGCCAGAAACAGGAGATAACCGTCCTTTTCCAACCCGTATTTTTCCGTAATTTCCCTTGCCTCCACCTGCTTGGGACGGTTCACCCCATTGGGAATAAACAGCGTTTCCCGCCCGTACGTTTCCCGGAAATAATCCTGCACATTTTTGGATAACACAATTACATCATCCGCATACTTAGCCGCCATCTTCTCCCCGAACTTTAAGACGGCTGCCGCAAAGCCTCCCCATTTGGATCGCTGCCAGTCCAGCCCGTGAATCGTGGCCACCACATGGTAACCGAACAGCTTTGGCAGCCAGAGCATCGTACAGGGGCCTTCCGCATGATAATGTACCACATCGTATCCGCCGAATAAAAGCCGGACAGACGCCAGCACGGAATAGACCATCGCATTTAAGCTGCTGCTTTTAAACGTGGGGATCGTAATCAGACGGATTCCCTCATAAATTTTTCCCCGGCTTTCATCAAACTCTTTCCCGGAAACATGATAACCGGAACGATTGTAGGCATCCACCCGATGGCCCAGCTTCACATAGCGGGTGGAAAGCTCGTCCACTACCACTTCCACCCCGCCTTCCCGGGAAGGAATCCTCTTCTGACCCACCATGGCAATTTTCAGCGAGTCTTTGTTTCCCCGTTTCCTTTTTCTTCTCCATTCCCGGAAAAGATACCACAGGAAGGAAAAATTCGTGTCCAGATATCTGCCGATCAGACGCCCCGGGTCCTGGAAAATCCGATAGAGCCATTCCAGGCACATCTCCTGCATCCATTTCGGCGCCCTTTTAATCGTCCCGGCATGGAAGTCGAATCCGGCGCCCACGCCCAGCATAACGCCGCACACCCTTCCCTCATGAGCAGCCATCCAGTTCTCCTGTTTCGGGGCGCCCAGCCCCACCCAAATAAAGTCCGGCCTTGCTTCATTGATCCGCCGGATTACCTCTTCATCCTCTTGCTGATTCAGAGGACGAAACGGAGGCGCATACATTCCTGTAATTTTCAGTTTGGGGAAACGTTTCTGCAGCTTTTGTTTCAGCGTCTGCAAGGTTTCCGGCGTACTTCCATAAAAATAGTGCGAATACCCTCTTTCTTCTGACAGGGCAAAAAGCTCCGGCATCAGATCCGGTCCGGGAACCCGCCCGGCGGTCCGATATCCCCTGCATCTTTGCACAATGGAAAGGGGCTTTCCGTCCGGCAGATTCAGGGCGCTGCCGTTCTGAACCGCCCGATAGGCTTCGTCCCGATAGGCCGTTACCGTGGTGTGCACGTTGGAAACACAAATATACCTGCCGCGCAGCATGTCCAGATGCGTCGTCAGGTATGTCACTGTTTCCTCCATTGTCAGAATATTGATCTTTGTTTTTAAAATTTCGGTATGGGGTAATGGATTCATGAACATCTTTTTTGTCAATTTCCTACTCATAATAATGATACGTAACTGCCATATTGTACTCTGATAATTCTCCGGAAACATACATATTCCCTGTTTCCGCCAGATTCTTTTTGATTTCTGATATCATAACCTGAGGGCCGTCTGCGGTCTCTCCGCTATAAGACAGATATATTTTATACATATTTCCAGGAATTACCTTTTTCCCTATCTTATAAGTGAAAAATTCACCCGTTGGAATTTCGGAAGCGGCGTATTCCTTCTCAAATATCGTTTTTTCCGCATTATCCGCTATTCGAAGCAAAATACTTCCTTCGGTTTCCGGATATACATTTGCAATAAAAAGTTCCACCGCTCCCAGCCGCTTATATGTCGGAACAAATTCCTGTACAATTGGCTCTTCCTGCAGCGCCTCAAAACGATAGTATTTTGTAATCAGGTATTCATGCTCTGCAGTCGTTTTGTTCAGTCCAAAAAAAATCCATGTCACCGCTATAATGAGCGGAAATGCAACGGCAAAAAACTGAAGTCCCTTTTTCACTCTATATTTCCTCCCGCTGAAATCAAGTCACAAACATAGAAAGTAACTCGCCCTCCCAGTAAAAGATCCACATATCCTTTATATCGTATTTCATAATATTGCTTTAAATATTCTTCCGCAACATCTTCCACAATCCTAAACTGCGGGGTTAAAATAAAGACTGCTTCTGCACTTGGGACAAAAGCCCCGCTATCGAGATGGACTCTTTCCGTTCCGCGGAGAACAACATGGTTTTTGTCCGGATACCATGCCAGTTTCTCCTCATCCAGATCCCAGTATACCCCTCTTTCCCATAAACCGTAATCCCCTACCGTATCCCATACTACGATATCCATTCCCTCGTGATAATTAACATCTCTCAAAACATGAGTGTAAGCTTTATCCAAATAATTAAATTGATGATTATAAACGCAAAAGTCCGCTTGTGCAGTAACACCTCTCCCCAACCGTTCAGAAATAATTTTCCCATTTCCTGTATTGCTGGTTTCAAAAGCCAGCATGGAAACCGGATCGATTGTGATATACGCTTGTATCAGCAAAATAGTCCCTAATACAGCTGTCACAAATTGAACTATTTTTTCTTTTCGAACGCAAATTGGAAACAAAGTTACCAAAATCAAAACCAGTATAAAATGAGCCAGAACATGGTATCTCGGTAGGCCGTATGTGACATAAGAACAATAAAATAAAATCAGTGCCGCCTCAGTTACAAATAGCGAAACAACTAATTCAGGACTAGTGCATAAAACAAAAAATCCTTTCTTCTTCCAGCTTTTTATCAGGATATAAAAAACAGCCAGCAAAATCCCTGCCCAAATCAACCAGCTGAAATTCAGTATGAAAAACTGTTTCCATCTGAAAAGAATATACTCGGGCTGAAAGCTGATCGTAGAGAATCCGCTTATATTGTCATTTTCAATTGTCCAGATACGTTTTCCGCTCGCCACAAAATATATCAGGTAAGCCAGAAAGCAAAAGCAGGCGATCACACCAATTCTTCCAATTGGGCTCCTCATAAAACTTCGAAAACGCGCTCCCCCATTCCTGCCTTCACGTCCGAATAAAATTTTCCCCAGCAAGAGCCCGACTCCAAATCCTCCCAAAATAACAATTCCTATTTCTTTTGTTAAAGCCAGTAATATGCTGCAGAAAACAAACAGTATATTTCTTTTATAAAGAACGCAGTACAAAACAAATACAAAGAAATATACCGTGCCTGCATCCGGTTGAAAATAGGAAAAGGTTCCCAGGGTTAACGGGGTGGACAAAACAGTACAGGTTGCGATGCAGTGATAAATCCATGAACATGACGGTATAAGCTTGCTTATAACTTTATATAGGCAAAACGTCATCAGTAAATTAAGTATCAGTTGGGTAATCAGGGCTCCTACATACCCCCCGTAATTCAGGAACTCGCCAATCGCCGCAAAAATTGCAAATCCCTGCGTGGGGTGGTTAGCCAGTGCAAAACCATCCCAAAAGCTTCCTAATGTAAAATCAAAATTTTTACATCCCGTCATCAATTCTCTGTAATAAACCAGAGAATCCCATTTTGGCGTATCCGTCAGCTGAACAACCCTGCTAAAAAAACAAAAAAGTAACGCTCCCAATAAGCCTCTTGTCTTTTCCCACAAAAGCCTTCTTTCCCTATAGAAATATACAAGTTTGTCTCGAAATGAAATAATCAGGCAGATCCATCCTGCCGCGATCAAAAAATCGCTTATTCCAGTCAAAATAAAGATTCCCAGATAATGGATTGCATCTCTTCTTTTATCAATGCACGCAGCTGTCATAAAAAGGCAAAGTACTGTCAAAATCAGTAAAATCTCTGCTGCCGTAGCTTGAATTCTATTTTTATCTAATTTCCCCACACTTTCCACGGAGCACGTTCCTCCTTCCACAGACTTTCCAGAAAATCCCTGTCCCGCATAGTATCCATAGGAGACCAAAAACCGCTGTGCCGGTATGCTGTTAGTTCCCCATCCCTGACCAGACGCTCGAAAGGGCCTTCTTCCAGCATTTCATTTCCGTCCCCGAGATATCGAAAGATTTCCCTGTTTAAAACCATAAATCCGGCGTTTACCCAGGACTGATCTTTCCGGGCCTTTTCCTTGAATCGCTCGATACGCCCGTCTGTCCCTATTTTGAGCGCGCCGAAGCGCCCTGACGGCTGTGTGGCGGTAAGGGTGGCGATCCTTCCCTGCTTCCAGTGATAGTCCAGAAGCCGGGAAATATTCACATCAGCCACGCCGTCTCCGTAAGTCAGCAGGAACGTATCCTCTGCGTCCAGATATTCCTCCACGCGTCGAAGACGGCCAGCCGTCAGTGTATGCAGGCCGGTATTAACCAACGTCACCTTCCATGGTTCCGTCTTTTCGCTTCGCACCTGTGTATGCTCGTTTTTCAGATGATACGTGCTCTCCGACTGGTACATATAATAACGGACAAAATAGTCTTTGATCATATGTCCTTTATATCCGCAGCAGATAATAAATTCATGGAATCCATAAAAAGAATATAATTTCATAATATGCCACAGGATAGGCCTTCCACCGATCTCAATCATCGGCTTGGGCCTGTATTGGGATTCTTCACTGATCCGGCTTCCCATTCCCCCTGCCAAAATTACTACTTTCATCGATCAATCCTGCCATTTCTTCCAAGGTGCAATTCCCGCGTTCCACATATTTTCCATTTCAACCAGATCCCTTCTGGTCTCAACCGGAAGCCAAAATCCAGGATGCCTGTAAACAGTCACCTGTTTTTGTTCCGCCAAAGCCCCCTTTACAAAGTAATCCAATTCATAACTTCCCTGCAAATAATGAAAAATTCTGGGAGAAAACATATAAATGCTGGCGCCTGTCCATGCGTCCGCGCCTTTCAGTACCGATTCCCTTGTCAGATTCCCATCTTCCGATACGGAAAGAATTACATTGCGCCCTGACGGTCTGGCGGCCGCCAGCGTACATACTTTCCCCGTCCTCCTGTGCGCACATACAAAATCCGATATGGAGATGTCCGACAGGCAATCCCCGTAGGTAACCAGGAAGTCCTCATCTCCGACATATTGCTCCGCCCTGGCAACCCTTTGGGCCGTAGAAGCAAATAGACCGGTATCCAATACCGTTACTCTCCAGTTTTCCGTCCTTTTTTTATGGATCTGAATCGTGTTATTTTCCAGGTCTACCGTAATATCAGACTGGTAGATATAGTAATTCATAAAATATTCTTTCAGCATATCTACCTTATAACCGCCGCAGACCACAAAATCTTCTATTCCGAACGCCGCAAAGTATTTCATAATGTGCCACAGAATCGGCTTCCCGCCGATCTCCGCCATAGGTTTCGGAATTCCTTCCCGCTCATTGCTGATAGTACTTTGCTGGCCCCCTGCCAAAATAA
The DNA here is from genome assembly GCA_944380095.1 of uncultured Lachnospiraceae bacterium. Lineage (GTDB taxonomy): Bacteria > Bacillota > Clostridia > Lachnospirales > Lachnospiraceae > Gallintestinimicrobium. The sequence goes on from CALWGP010000182.1 coordinate 34,655, forward strand.
TAAGCTTCATTGACCTCTTCCTCTCCGCGACGTATCCTGGACCTTTTTGTACCATTATAGGGGCTTATCAGAAATATTACAAGCCGGATTCTTTTTTTACCGTAATAATGATATATCCGCATCCCGTATTATTCCGCTCCCGAATTTATCTTGACTTCATTCCAATAATTATTATATCTTTATCTTGTGTAAAATTTCGTCATCTGACGATTTGAAAAGGATTCTATCAATGATGAGAAAATTTCTACTATACTTAAGTCTCTGCATGCTATCATTTTTCTCCGCTTTTCTGATTCTTGTGCAGCCATCTTTTCCTAGCAAAGAATCGATTGCTCCCGCAATTCATGAAACGGATCCAGCGGAGCCCATTTTACCCCTTTTTTCTGTGGTTCTCTCTTATCGCGGAATCACTTGTCGGATCAATTCCTGGGAAGATGAATCCGGCAGTCACTATCTCTTTTTGCCCAAATACCTTTCCATCGGGGAAAAAAACAATAAACCTGAAGTATACTCTCATCAGGCCATTGTAATTGACGGGAAAAAGCTTTCTGCCGGAGATTCTTTCCCTTTGCCAAAATCTGAAACCGTTTTTTCCTCTGAAAATAAAGTTTCCTCTCTCCGAATCCTCTATTCTTCCGGTCTGCCGGTGCTATGGCTGGAGACCGGAAGCGGGGAGCTGGAAAAAATAGATGCCTCAAAAGAATACGTGGCTTCCATATCCGTTTCCCTGTTGAATCCTTCCGATCCCGGGGAATTCATAAATGGTGAGAGCGCTACCCTCCACGCCAGAGGAAACGTTTCCTTCAACGAAGCGCCAAAAAAATCCTACCTTCTGGAAATGGGCCAGGAAACAGACCTTCTAGGAATGGGCGCCGCCAAAAAGTGGGTGTTGATTTCCAACTATTTTGACCAGACTTCCCTGCGAAACTATCTGACCTTACAGCTAGCTTCGGGTCTTGGCCTTGCCTATACGCCAGACTCCCGGTTTGTGGACATGTATGTCAACGGCGATTACCGCGGAATGTATCTGATCACGGAAAAAGTGGAAGTAGGGCCGGAACGGGTTGACGTTTTTGATCTGGAACCGGAAAACATCGCCCGCAACGGCGAAACGCTGCTGAAAAAATATCCTTACCGTTCCGATCGGAAGATGGGCTTTCGAGCCAAATCCCCTTCGGATATCACCGGCGGATATCTGGTGGAGTTCGAGCTGGATGAGCGATGGGCGGACGAAGAGAGCGGCTTTGTTACCGATGAGGGGCAGCACGCCGTCATTCAGAGCCCGAAACATGCCACCATTGCAGAAGTCAACTATATCCAGAGCCTGTTCCAGCGTCTGGAGGACTCCCTCCTTAACACGGATGTCTCCGATACACAATATCAGGAGTATATCGACATGGACAGCTTCGTCAGAAAATATATGGTGGAAGAATTTTCTAAAAATATTGACGCCAACAAAACGAGCCAGTATTTTTATAAATACCCCGACAGGATCAGTCCGAAAATTTATGCCGGCCCTTCCTGGGATTATGACAAGGGCTGGGGTAACGGCGGGAAGCTGGACACGGACCTGGATTTGAGGGATCCCACACAGCTGTATGCCAGCAGACATATTTATCCCCATTCCATCTGGGCGCAGCTTTATGACAAAGAATCCTTTCAGGACGAGGTTCGCTCCTGTTTTTCTTCCCAGGCGCTTCCTTTGATGGAAACGATTCTTTCCGAAAGTCTCCCCCAGTGGAAGGATATGATTTACGATTCTTCCCGGATGGACTGGATCCGCTGGAACGGCGAACGGGAAGCTGATACGGATAATGTGGAGCAAAAGTATGTGGCTTCTTTCGATCTGGCTTACGAAGAACTGGTTGAGTTTGCCCGTCTCAGGACAGAATTTCTTGCTGCCGAATGGATGAATTAGTTGCTAAAACGGATTTGGAGGTTTCATAAATATTCTTATGGCGAAAAAATTATCAAAGTATCATTTTGTTCTCTTATTTCTTTTTGTCATTGCAGTTTTTTTACGCTTATATAAAATTGATCAAATCCCTTTAGGCCTTCACATCGACGAAGTGGGAATGGCCTATGACGCCTGGTGCCTGTCTCAAACAGGGACAGATCGCTGGTTAAATTCCTGGCCTATATATCTGAATAATACAGGAAATGGACAAAGTGTCTTATATTGTTGGTTATGTTCATTCCTGTTTCGTATCTTTGAAGTTTCTTTTTTGCAAATACGTCTTCCGGCTATTGTATTTTCATTGCTGACGCTCTTTTTTGGTCTTAAATTTGTCAAGCTCTGCTGGACTGACTATTCAGAAAGATTACTTCTTGTCGCTGTTCTGTTTGTTTTAGTTCCATATTTTACTCAAAATAGCAGATATGGACTTGACTGTAATCTTATGTTAGGAATGTCTACTATTTTTTTCTATTTTTTTGCAAAGGCAATTTATACGAGTCGTTCCTCTTTGTACTTTTTCAGTGGGATCCTTGCAGGGCTGGTTTTGTATTCTTATATCATTTCATATCTTATTTTACCTGCCTTCTTTTTGATCGCATTGCCTTACTTAATTTATACAAAAAAAATATCCTTAAAACAAATTATTCTATTTGGGCTTCCTCTTGGAATTTTGGCAGCTCCTTTAATTTTAGTTCAAATTGTTAATATTTTTCAATTAGACAATTTCAGATTAGGTATTTTTACAATAAATAAACTAGATAATTATCGAACATCTGAATTTACAACCAACGCTATTTTGTCTAATTTTTACATGACGATTAAGTCTATGCTTAAAGATGGCGAACTAATATTTGATGCATTTCCCCAATATGGAACCTTCTATATTATTTCCATCCCTTTTATTGCAATAGGCGCTATTTCTTGTCTGTTTAAGTCCTTTTTAAGTCTGAAAAGCAGAAATTTCAGTATCTACTTTTTATTAGCAGCATGGGTTGCCGTTTTTGTTTTACTCGGATGCTTTCTCGGCGGTGACGGTCCCCTTACCTATCGTTTTAATGCTGTCTTTTTTGTTCTCTTGTTGCTATTGGTTGAAGGTATATTAAAAGTTACAAACCTATTGAAGCGGATGCGTATCCGTCGTATTTTCCGGACAGCGCTCCTTACTTCCTATGTTGTTTTTTTCTGTTTCTTTATTCGCTATTACTTTTGGGATTATCCGCTGGAAGTCTATCCACAATATGGCTTCCTTCCTGCGCTTTTCGATGTAGTCGAGTATAATCAGGTACACAGTACACAATTCGAAAACTCTCAAATCTATCTTTGTCTTGACCATAGTGCTCCTGAGTATTACGGTCTAGCTGCCCGGGTTCAGCCACAAGATTATTATGAGAATGGGCAAAGGCTGGAAAACGGATATCATAATGTTACGTTTATAACACATGACACTACAAAAATTGATGAAAAAGGCTATTATATCGTGTGGGAAGTCTACGATCAATTTATTGAAAAGCTGAAGGATTCCGGATTTACTGTAAAAGAAACCGTAGGCCATTATGTTTACTTACACAAATAATATTCTATTTAGATTTTTTACGGAATGGAGTTCCAATGACTGACTTCTACACCACCCTTTTAACCCTTCTAAAGCAGGACCCGCGCTTCACGGCCCAGGACGGAACGTTTTTACGCAACACCGTCTGCGAGGCAGCCATGGGGCTGGATGCGGATCTGTTGCGGCTGCTGCTTAAAAATCCGGAAACAAAAGCCCGCTTTTTCCAGGAGGC
>CALWGP010000183.1 GCA_944380095.1 uncultured Lachnospiraceae bacterium
TAGAAAGGAGATATTTTTATGGAAGATTATCAATACAATAAAAGTCCGAATAAAGGAAATAGTTCTGATACTAACGGATAGGAGTGACTATTATGGATATGACATTTCATGATTATATACAAAATCCTATGGGTAGAGAGAATGCTGTTATTTCTAATAGGGTAATGTATAGAAATCTATATCAGGAAAAACTCGATAAAATTCTTGTAAGAGAAGCTGGTAAGATAGATATAAAGGCATATCATGTAGGGAAGAGATATATATGCTATCTTAAGATACCGAGTGAAGTGATAGATAAATTCTACTATGATGTATTAATAGAATTTAGACCTCCTAAAAAGATAATAACAGGATCTGATCTCAAGGATTACTTAGTTAGATTCTATTCAAATGATCCTTCATTTGTATATACCTTTACACATGCTTTCGTTAAGAATGATCTTTTCTTTAAAGATTTTGAAAATAAAATGTCTAAGAAAGCTATAAAAGAGAGAGGTAAAGAAAAGAACCCTGCTGATCAAGTTGGATATGTAAAGAGTATATATTTTGCTTATCTTATAATGAGTAAACGTGGATACTTCTCAAAGACTAAATATGTAGATAAATATTCTAAAGCTGCATTGGATCGAGAAGTAGAACACGCAGATAAGAAAATAAAGGATAGGCAAGAAGCTGCAGAGAAGAAAGCTAAGGATAGGCGTAAAGAACGAGAAGCTGTTAAAAAAGTATCAGCCCCATCTAATTTACCCAAACCAGGACCAGTTATGTCAGGAATAAATAAAATGAATACCAAAATAGGATCGGTAAAGAAAATAGGATCCTCTGGTAAAGTAGGAGTTGTAAAGAAAACAAAAAGACATTAGGAGTAGGTATTTTACCTACTCCTAACTTTTGTAAAAGTATGCTTATATAATAGCATATTATAATGGTGAAAATAATAAAAACATAAGCGCCTACTGCTTTATGAAATAATATAGGGCTATAAACAAGCCCTATATTATTTTTTGTATATTAGAAGGATTTTTATTTTTTATTTATAGGCCTACTATATATTAAGTAATATGAGGTATTAAGCCGATTGAGAGGAGGTGTGTCATTATGATCAAATACATACTTATTCTTCTTAACAGCTCTTAGAGTTATATATTATATATCTGCTAAGGCTATATAGATAAGGAGGATACACACTTTGGAAAAATTCAAACCGTTCACTACATTCGGCGAACCATTACCCAATAATCTAAATTGGTTTATACCAGTAGATGAGTGGGAACCAATGACTGAAGCCGATCAAATTTTCAAACCATGCAAAGGAGCAATATGGCTCCCCGTAACAAACTTATTCGGTATCACAGATCCGTCAAAAGAAAATTTAAACCTCTTTATATTATCCACCAAGAGGTGTTATAACGGAGATACAGTTCGAGGTCATATATCTAAATATATGAACTACTTCGAAAAGTATTATGATATCGACCATGAGTTGTTATGGATGATCGCAAAGATTAAATGTAATATAGACTTGGTACCTGGATATACCAGAGATCAATTTAGACGTGATATTAACAGATTGATATTATCTGATTCAATTTGTATGAAAGCAGTCAGAATGAATTGTGATAATTATCAGCTTCATCTTGATGAGAAGAAGTATAAGAATGAAAAGAATCCGTCACTTATCTATTCTGACAGACATGCAAAGATCATTCTGTGGATGTCACTGTTAATGAATATGATAATTCCATTAGCAACACACTTTATCTACGTGAATAAAATACTGAATGCTAATGAATTTCTATTATGGATATTTGATTCTATCATATCAATGACTGATGTAGATATCTATAACAAGTTTTATGAAACATCTTCCTCTAATGTAAACAGATCCGCTAAGAAACACGAGAGATTGTGGAATAAGCAGGACATTAGAGGAAAAGATACTGTAACACATTCTCTGGAAAGTGTACAGAATATTATATTGAATATCATGCCGAAGTATACTTATGATAAAAATATCATATCATTCAATTATACTTCAATAAATATGAATAGAAAAAGAATTATTGTACTGGTGATAATTCTTAAATGTTCCACTATGTAGCGATACAGAGTGCAAACTACTTTAATTGCTGGGACGGGCTAAGGCTCAGAGAGCTACAACGTGACCTGTAAAGGTGAGCGTGAATGCAGTCGAAAGACAGAAAAAATCTCTGAGATAGGCTATGGAGAAATCCTAAGGTCAAAATAGTAATGTTCAATCAGCAGCTAAGTTAATTATTAGAAAGGAGAGTGATATTATAATAATTAAAAAGTTCAACGACTATCCCAATGGATCTTGAAATAGATCAATAGGAGTAGGGCCAAGCGGTGGGTGAGATCCCCTTAAATCGAAATGGGTAGCATCTAAATTATAAAAAGAAAGGAGGTGTTTAGATGATGATATAGTCTCGACTTCTAGGTAACACCTAGAGAAGTTCATAAGAGAACTGCATAGAGTAGCGACCTATGTGAAGAAACCGTGCCACTATCAGGTAACTGGTAAATACAAGCTCTATGTAATTGTGAGATTGCATAGAATCTTATCTAATTGCTGGGAATGGCTAAAGCTTCGAATGCTACAACGTAACTTGTAAAAGTAAGCGTGAATGCGATGAAAATCAGAAAAAAATGTCGAAGATGAACTATGGGGAAACCCTAAGGTTTTGTAGAATGTCAGATCAGCAACTAGCAAACTTATGTAAACGAAAGGAGTAATTATATATGTATTACGATAATAACTATTACAATCAATTTGCGTGTGGGCCATCTGTAGTTAATAGTAAACCGTTCTTTGTAGAAGAATGGAGATATATAACTCAAGATGTTGTCCCATTTGTATTGCCAAATAGGTATTTGGTGAGTAATTATGGTTTCGTAAAAAGTGCTAAAACGGGTAAACTAATGGCAATAAATTTAAAGAATGGGTATAGGCAGGTAATGTTATATGGCGTTCATAATAAAACTATATGTGCGAGATTAGATAGACTTGTATTAATGACGTTCGCACCTGTTCCTAATATGCATTCGTTGCAAGTAAATCACAGAGATACAAATACAGAAAGAGATAGTCTAGATAATTTAGAATGGTGTACAGCTAAAATGAATACAGAGTACGCTGAACTTAATGGCTCTAGATCAAAACAAACAACAATATATTCTAAACGAGATACGTATTATATAGACGACGCAACCTTAGATAATGTAGCTAAAGATATAAGAGATAGAAAATTATCTCAAAAAGCTATAGCCGAAAAATATAATATAAGTATATCTGTGGTTGAAGATATATCTAGTGGTAGAACTCATAAAGATTTGTATGAAAAATATAATCTTGGAGCTCTAAAAGGTATAAAGCCGCATATAAGTGAATTATCTGTAAACCAAATACATAGTATGTGTATATGGATACAGAATAATCCATATAACCCAGCAATTCATGGTTCTAAAAAGCAATACGGTATTGATGCTTTTAATGCTGTTGGTGCTAATAAATCAAAAGATAACTTTACACCTAGTAATCAAAACTTTGTAAAGAATCTAACTTTAGGAAAAATCTATAAAGAGATTTCCTGTAATTATAACCTAGAATATGCAGCACAGTGCATGAGTTTGTAGTTCAACGACTATCGAAAGCTATATATCTTAATTAGATTGAAAATAAGGTATTTTATATACACGAAGCGAGTAGAGTAGAGCCTAAGCTACTGAGGTGGGGCAGTGTTACCGATAAGTCCCCTTAAATCGAAATGGTAAGCATCTTATATGGAATAAGATGAAGATATAGTCTGTCCCCTTATATAACTATAAGGAAGTTCATAAGAGAACTGCGTAGGTTGGCGACCTACGTGAAGGGAGGGATCGAGTATGAATATGATTATGTTTCATTATCAAGCTCTATAAGAGATAGTGACAATAATAGCGTATTCGATGAAATGCTAGTCGCATAATAAGAGTAATCTTGTTATGAAAACCTGCT
>CALWGP010000184.1 GCA_944380095.1 uncultured Lachnospiraceae bacterium
TATTTCAAATTGTTGCCTTTCCCTCATCATAGCATGAATAAAAAAGCATAGCTTACCACTATACTATAAGGAGGCTTTTATTTGGTTTGTTTTGATTCAAAATTACGAAAATCTTTTATGGTTCCCACCATCAGCATCATTGTGCCTTCTTATAATTCAGAAAAATACTTAGCCAAAGTAATTAGGAGTTTATGCCATCAGACGCTAACTAATATTGAAATTATTTTGGTTGATGATTGCTCTACAGATAACACATATGAGTTATGCTTATTCTACCAAAAACAGGATCAAAGAATTAAAGTAATAAGATTGGAGCGTAATAAAGGTGTGTCTGCTGCTAGAAATATGGGCCTATCTCTAGCTACAGGTCGATATATTGCGTTTGTAGATTCAGATGACTGGATAGCTTCAGACATGATGGAATATCTCCTAAAATTAATTGAGAAAAATAACGCTGATATTTCTACGTGTGAAATTTGTAAAGAGTTTCAAAATGGTAAAAAAACTATCTTAGGAAGTCATAGAGAATATCTGATTGATGCAATATCTGCAATCGATAGTATAAATTTTAATAATGATTTTACATGTTATATTGTAGATAAACTTTATAAGCGTGACATTTTAGAAGGAATACAATTTCATGAAGACTTAAGTATAGGGGAAGATTATCGCTTTTTGATGGAAATAATGATAAAAAACCCCAAAATTGTACATGGGGGCGAATGCAAATATTACTATCAACAAATAGGTACGAGTGTTACTCATAAGGGTTTTGCAAGCGAGAAAGAAGCAGTTCAAAACCGTGTAGGCTATAGAAGCACTTTTGAATTACTTTGCCGCTATAATTCATGTTTAAAAGAAAGTGCACTCGCACATTATATACTAGAAGAAATGGCAGTTGTTATTTCAATGGCAAAAGCTAAAAATTACAACAAAGCGATTATTGATAATATACAATTTCAAGTTCGGAAATATTTAAAGAATTATTTGCAAATAAGACAAGTCCCTTTCCATTTAAAAGTATGCGCCTTATTGCTGAGCCTGAATGAAAAATTACTTTTGTATCCCTATCAACTATTGTCTCGTATTCAAAGTGAATTTTAACATGCAAAGTAAAATTGTTTTCGTAATTCTACATTATTGCGCAGTACAATCAACAATTGATGCTGTTGAAAGTATTCGCAAATATTCTTCAACTGAGATCGTTATTGTAGATAATGCTTCACCTGATAAAAGTGGATTTGAATTACTTCGTAAATATAGTCATGCTCCTAATATTTACGTTATTTTAAACCAAAGCAATGAGGGATTTGCGCGTGGGAATAATATAGGGTATCGCTATTCCAGAGATAAACTACATGCGGATTTTATAGTTATTATTAATAATGATGTTCTCGTGATTCAGCCAAACTTTACTCAAATGATTCGATCAATATATTCTGCTAATCGCTTTGATATTTTAGGACCAGATATTATAACCCCAGAGGGAAATCATAGAAATCCCCATCGTTATAAAACATTTTCTAAGAAAGAGTTAAATAGGATTATACGTAATCGAACAATCATTCTATTATATTTGCGCTTGAAACATATTTTAGGAATAACATCCAAGATTCTTTTCTTGGAAAAGTGGGACACAAAAAGATCTGAAAAAGAGAGGAATAATATCGACAGAGATCATATTCAATATGATATTGTGTTGCAAGGAAGTTGTCTGATTTTTTCTCCTGATTTTATTCGGAAAGAGACTATTGCATTTTATCCGGAAACATTTATGTGGATGGAAGAAGAAATTTTAACGTTTTTATGCCAACAAAAAGGATATACTATTTGTTATAACCCTAAAATTAAGGTGCTCCATAAAGAAGAAATTAGTACAAAAAGTACTTTCTCTCAAAATAATAAATACTATTTTTTTTCACAGCAGTTACGTAAATCCGCTTCTATTATGAAAAAATTAATTGTCCAATATGAAAAAAAAGATTCTTTACTTAATGATAAATGATTGGAACTGGATTTTTCAAAGGCCTCAGATTTTATCTCTGATGTTAGAGAAGGATTATTCTGTCACAACCATTTATCCTAAAATTTCGAGTGATCGAATGCTATGTCCGGACGCATCTAAGATGCCAAAAAAATTTAAGGAATATTACCTTATCCCATTTCGTGATAAATTTCGATTACCGCAACAGATTCAAAAATTTATTCTTCGCATTTGTACAGGGAATATTGAAAAGTATGACATTGTCTGGATTGGCTATCCCACATTGTTTCGGGTAATTCCACAAAATTATAAGGGCATTATTGTTTATGACTGTATGGATAATTATTCTGAAATGTATGCTTCTGGTTTTTTTAGAAAAAGAGGGATTTCTTTTTTACAAAAGCAGGAATTATCTCTTTTAGAAAGGGCGGATATAGTTTTTGCTTCCAGCAATGTTTTATTAGAAAAACTTAAATGTAGGGGTTTTAAAAGTCCCGTTATTTTGAGAAATGGTTTTATACCACAAAATATATCATCCCCTCAAAAATCATTAATAAAAAAAGACTATCAGCTAGGATATATTGGAACAATTGCAGAATGGTTTAATATTGAATTGCTTCAGAAAAGTTTAAAACATTTGCACAATATTAAGTATTCGCTAGTTGGGCCGACATCTATTGCGCCTGTTCACTCAGACAAGATTATCTATGAAGGAAGCATAGCACATGAAAAGTTATTTGAAAAAGTGAAAGCATATGATGCCTTAATCATGCCCTTTCGTATTAATGATATTGTGCTTGCAGTTGATCCAGTCAAGCTTTATGAATATATTAGTTTCGGAAAATGTATTATATCTATTTATTATCCCGAAATAGAGCGTTTTCGACCATTTGTATACTTTTATAGTAATGAAAACGAATATATTGATCTGTTAAAAAAGCTTTCGAAAGCAGGCTTTCCACCGAAATATGATCAAATATCTCAACAATTATTCTTATCCCAAAATAGTTGGGAAGTGAGATATAGAATAATTACTCAAAAAATAGAGGAGGTCTATAATGAAAAAAATAAAAGTAATGAGTGTATTCGGCACGCGTCCGGAGGCAATTAAAATGTGTCCTCTCATAAAAGAATTGGACAAATATCCAGAAATTGAGAATTTAGTTTGCCTTACGGGGCAACACAAAGAGATGCTGCAACAAGTCATTGATATCTTTGGAACCGAGGTTAAATATAACTTAAATATTATGCAGCCTCGTCAGTCACTAACAACTATTACAAGCAATATTTTAGAGAAAATAGAACCAATATTAGTTGATGAAAAGCCCGATATTGTTTTGGTTCATGGAGATACAACAACGTCTTTTTCTGTAGCTTTAGCGGCATTTTATCAACACATTCCGGTTGGACATGTTGAAGCAGGACTACGTACATTTGATAAATATTCACCTTTTCCAGAGGAAATGAATCGGACATTAACAGGAAAAATCGCTGAATTGCATTTTGCTCCAACCGAAAATAACAGAAACAATTTGCTTCGTGAAAATATTTCAGAAAATATTTTTGTTACAGGCAACACAGTTATCGATGCTTTTCATATTACTGTTCGGGATAACTATATCTATAAATTAAGTCAATTACAAAAAATCGACACTCGAAATAAGCGTTGCATTTTAATGACCGCTCATAGACGAGAAAATCTTGGACAACCACTCTTTAATATTTGTAAAGCTGCAAGACATATTGCCGAGGAATTTGATGATGTTGAGATTATATATCCTGTTCATCTAAATCCCTCTGTTCAGGATACTGCCCATAAAGTATTGGACAATATAGAGCGGGTACATCTGGTTCCTCCTCTTGATGTAGAAGACATGCATAATCTAATGGCACGCAGCTTTTTAGTCATGACAGATTCTGGCGGACTACAGGAAGAGGCACCGGCCTGTGGAGTTCCTGTTTTAGTCTTACGTACCGAAACTGAACGTCCAGAGGCCGTCAAGGCAGGAACTGTAAAAGTAGTGGGAGTAGAGGAAGATAATATCTACAAGAGCGTCAAAACAATGCTTACATGTCCTCATGTGTATGAAAAAATGGCAAAGGCTATAAATCCATACGGAGACGGTCATGCTTGCAAACGAATTGCCCAGGCAATTATTTCCTGGCACGATAGCAAATACTAATATGCTTAAAATGAGAGGAATAGTATATCGACTTTTTTTGCCAATAATACGGATTTTGTCTATTCCGTTTGCAAAAAAAATACTAAAGCAAATATCTATTGTCTTGAGTAAAGAAAATATAAGTAACTTTGTTTACTTATTTCAATTTTCATATTACACAAATGACGGAGAAAAATATATTTCAGGAGGAGGCGAGCGCTATGTTAATGACATTGCGTCTATCCTTTCTCAAAATGGATATTCTGTTATCTTATTTCAGCTTGGATTGCCAAATTCAAAATTTATTTGGTATAAACAACACAAAAGTCTTTGGGTAATAGGAATTCCTGGAAGAAGTTATATGTATCCACTTGTAACATCACTTCTTCCTCATGCAAAATTATCTATATATTCCGGATATCTTAATTTTGGATATAGATTACTGCATCCGAACATTATGATTTCACATGGAATAACGTGGGATGATCCTTATAGCGAATTAAGTCAAAAAAGTATTTTTAGGATACTTCAAAATATTGATTGCCTAATATCTGTTGATACAAACACACTTTCCTGGATACGTACTACTTACTCCCGCTATTTTGTAAGCCACGCTGATAAAAAAATGCTTTATATTCCTAATTATGTTGATTTAAATAAATATAGGATGAGACAGAGAAATTTTACCGAACAAATTCACATTATATTTCCAAGGCGTTGTTGCAGTCAGCGTGGATTTTGGCTAGTTAGCAAAATTTTGCCAGATATTTTATCAAAACATTCTTATGTTATATTTGAATTTATTGGTTTTATTCACAATGCTGAAATAAGTAATGAAATAGATAGACTAATACAGTGTTTCCCAGATCAGTTATCCCATAAGCAGGTGGATGAAGACTCAATGCCTTTGATCTATCAACAATCTGATATAGTACTAATACCAACTTTATATAGCGAAGGAACTTCTCTTTCATGTATAGAGGCTATGGCCTGCGGATGTGCTATAATTGCAACAAATGTAGGAGGCTTACCCAATCTTATCATCAATAACTATAATGGAATTTTAATTAATCCTAACGTTGATGAATTAAAAAAAGCAATTGAATTATTAATTAGTAATAAAAATCTTAGAAAAACGCTTGGAAATAATGCACACATTGTATCTCAAACATTTTCAAAAAGGAGTTGGGAAAAACAATGGGAAAAGTGCATTATTGATTACATCAAATAGTATTTATAGTGAAGGGTAAATAAAATGAAAATTTATTTAAAATATTATTTCAAACTAATTTGTGGCATTTTTAAAGATCGTACTTTGTTACTTTCTTTCGCTATAAAAGACTTCCAACGTCGCTATGCCGGGTCATATTTTGGGATAGTTTGGGGACTTTTTCAACCATTTTTAACAATACTTGTATATTGGGCAGTATTTCAATTCGCTTTTCAAGGAAATCCTGTAAATGGCGTTCCTTTTATATTATGGTTCTCCTGTGGTATTATACCATGGCTTTTTTTCTCAGAAGCATTTTCTATCTCTAGCAATTGTTTTTTAGAATATGCTTATCTCGTAAAAAAAGTTGTATTTAATATTGACATTTTACCTTTGGTAAAAATTTTATCGTCTGCATTTATACACATGTTTTTTATTATTATTTTACTATTACTTTGCTTTGTTTTTGGTTATTATCCAACTATCTTTGTTCTCCAAGCTTTATACTACTTTTTTTGTACGGTCGTCCTTCTGTATGCAGTAACGTTAATCACATCTTCTGTTATTGTTTTTTTTAGAGATTTAAGTCAAATAATTAGTGTACTCCTATTAGTTGGTATGTGGTGTACTCCAATTGCATGGGAATTATCTGCCGTTCCCTCATATTTTCACGTATTTATAAAATGGAATCCGATCTACTATATTGTAGAAGGCTATAGAGATAGTTTCGTAAATCAGATCTGGTTTTGGCAAAAACCGGAATTATCAATAAGATATTGGATAGTCACTATCTTTTTTTTGAGTTTTGGTGTTCTTATATATCAAAGGTTAAAGCCAAGATTTGCTGATGTTTTATAAACTTTCTGTGGAGAAAATTTAATGGAAACAAAAATATTATTAAAAAATGTATGTAAAAAGTACCGCATGTATAATAGTCCTAAAGATCAATTGAGAGAGGCATTAAGTTTAAGCGGAAAATCTTACCATACTGAATTTCAGGTACTAAATAATATAAGTTTTGAAATACCTCAGGGTAGAATTCTAGGAATAATGGGGAAAAATGGTGCAGGGAAATCTACCCTATTAAAAATAATTACTGGTATTTTGGAACCAACTTCTGGTACTGTACAAGTTAACGGGAAAATATCCTCTCTTTTAGAGCTCGGCGCCGGTTTCAATATGGAATATAATGGTATAGATAATATATATTTCTATGGTATGCTTATGAAACTAAGCCGACAGCAAATAGATGAGCGAATTAGCGATATTATTTCATTTGCTGAAATTGGAGACTATATATATCAACCACTTAAAACATATTCCAGTGGGATGTTTGCGCGATTAGCATTTTCTTGTGCAATTAACGTTGATCCTGATGTGCTTATTGTTGATGAAATTTTGAGTGTAGGAGACATTCGTTTTCAAGGAAAATGTTTTAATAAATTTAAAGAATTTAAGGAAAAAGGAGTTACCATTATATATGTAGGTCACGATGTCAGTCTGATGAAATCTTTTTGCGATGAGGCAATTTGGCTTAACAGCGGCTCTATTGTCGAACAAGGCGATCCAAAGGAAGTAGCAGCAAAGTATGTAGAATTTATGTATTTGGACAAGAATACAGAGTTTTCAAACTATAAAAGGAATATTACAGAAGAGTTAGTGCCGAAAGAAAAAGTGACACCAACTCAATCAAAAAGAAGAAATGATATTAGCTTATTATATCAAAATGCAATAACACACTGGGGTATTCATCCCGGTATGATTAAAAATGTTTATCTTACAGATCAATTAGGAAAAGAAATTGACCATTTTGCACCGGAAGATATAATAACAATTTCCTTTATTTTTAATATTGATGATACTATTGATGCTAAAAATATTTCCCTAGCATTTTCGATAAAAAATAAAGAAGGAACGGATCTTATTGTTAAAACAACTTATGATGAGACTCTCTTTTTTGACAGCATCTTGAAAAATAACAAAACTTATAAAATTTCATTTGAATTACAAACTTTATTGGCAGTTGGCGAATATTATTTGGTTGTTGCTATAGAAAATCGAAAGGAACTTAATCCAATTTATTATGAATATATAGAGGGTGTAAAATATTTTAAGGTATTTACAAACAAAAAAATTTGGGGAAAAGTAGATATACCCGCAAAAATTAAAATACAAGAAAATTGTTGAAAGGCGGATAATATGAATAACTCTAAAATTAATTCACAAGAATATTGGGAAGATAGATTTGAAAGTAATGACTGGAAAGTAAATAAAGGTCGAGAGCAAACACACTATTTTTATACAATTTTAACCAAATTACTTCCGACATGGATTACACAGGATATAAGATCAAATAACTTATTGATTTATGATTTTGGCTGTGCAGAAGGACAAGGAATGCCTCTTTTGCAGGAACGGCTTGGTTCAAACATAATTGGTATCGATTTTTCATCTTTCGCTATTGAAAGTGCAAAAAATAATTATCCTCAATACAATTTTGAAATAGGAGATATAAAAGATTTTAATAAGGATATCGATGTTGCTATATTATCCAACATCATTGAACATTTTTGCAATCCATATGAAATTGTAAAAAAATTATCCAAAAATGTATCCAAATACTTAATTATCTTAGTCCCATTTGAAGAAAAAAATTTAATGCCAGAACATGAATATGAATTTAACTATAGTAATATTCCTATTTTAATTGGTGCATTTCAATTAGTTTATTTCGAAGAATATGATTGCCTTCAGGATCAAAATGGGTTATTTTTGGGCAAACAAATTCTATTAATTTATTCTCGAGAATCTATTATAAATGAAAATTTGAATATAGGCCAACTGACGGGAACTTTTAAAAATGACGGAACGGAATCTTTATTAAATCAAATAGAATTAATTACTCAAAACAATAGTAATTTGCGGATACAACTAGAAAATATATCTGACGACAATGTTAAATTAAAAGAGCAGATTCAAAATATTACGCATTTAAACTGCTTATTGAAATCTGATCTTCAAACTAATATTGATAAATATTCTAAATGTTCGGATGAATATAATAATTTATTAGCAATATATGAAGGCTTAAATACAGCATACAAACAATTAAATTTAAACTATAATAATCTTGTAAATTCTTATACTTGGAAAATTGCGAATATTGAATTTCAAATTGCAAAGAAATTCCATTTACTTGATATTGTAAACAAGTGTATACAGATAAGAAAAAGAGGAATAAATCTTCGTTCTAACTATAGAGTCAGTTCTAATGGTGAAAATTTAAAGAAAACGGTTGCAGAGCTTGAAAAAATAGTATCGGATACAAGTAGTGAGAATCAATTATTAACTTATATTAACACCCAAAGTGAAATTTTTGAAGATATTCTTAATCGCCCGTTAAGTGATATCAGTTTAGAGTTAAAAAGAATTTTATATTACAGAAAATATAAAGGAATCGTTGTATATCCACATGCTGTAAAATGGGAGCCTATTCAACGGCCGCAACATTTTTTAAGAGAATTAGCAAATCAAGGATATATTTGTTTCTTTTGTGAAAATACAGATTATGATGAAGACATAAAGGAAGTATATCCTAATTTATTTGTTGTAAAAAATGGAGAAATATCCTTGCTTCCTATTATACAGGATCAATATGTTATATTGCTGATCACATACTTTTTGCAAACGTTATTTGCAAAATATGTTCCTCAAAAAGTAATTTGGTTTGATATTTTGGATAAACTTGATTTTTTCTCGCAGAGTGGGAAGATAAGCGATGCAATTTACAAATCTCTAGTTAAAGATGCTGATATTGTTAGCTATTCTGCTGACGCGCTTAAAGAGTATGCTTTATCTCGAACAGATGCATTTAAACTTCCCAATGGTGTAAATTTGAATGATTTTTCTATAAGAGATGAAGATGCCCCTTCTGACATGAAAACGATTTTAGAAACAGGAAACAAAATAGTTGGTTATTATGGGGCAATTGAATCCTGGTTTGATGTAGATTCTGTTTTATACCTTGCAAATCACTCTTCCTATGAGATTGTTTTAATTGGGAATCCAAACACTGATATTTCTAATAAATTAGTTCATGAGAGAATTCATTTACTTGGAAGAAAAGACTATAAGGATCTGATTTCATATGCTAAATATTTTGATGTTGCAATTATTCCTTTTATTGTGAACGATTTGACAAATGCTGTATCACCAGTGAAATTTTTTGAATTTGCTGCGTTGGGAATTCCGACAGTATCATCCGAAATCAGCGAAATGTTGCAATATAAATGTTCGCTTGTTCAAACATATAAATCATATAAAGAAATGGTTGAAAAAATTGACTTATTGTGCTATTACAATACAGAAAAAGGAATATTGAAAGAGATTGCATTTGAAAATACGTGGTCAAAACGTATAGAATCTGTCCTTGAAAAACTTCTTGATATTCGGTACTTGTCTACATTAGCGAATATCAAGAATAGCGGCTGTCTTGCTTTAGAAACAGTAACATTTTTCAAATTTGATGGATCGACCTATTATTCTGGAGGAGCCGAACGTTATTTAATTGATTTAGATGAAATTTGTAAAGAATTAAATCTGAAACTCCGCGTTTACCAATATGCAGAATATGACTGGGTTAGATTCTATGATAATTTGGAAGTAATTGGTATGGGCGCAAAAGAAAATGATCCTAATTTATATACTGTGGACTTGAAAAATGAAATGAATGATCTATTTAGAAGAAACACATTAAATCAAACAGCACTTAATCTATATTCCGCATTTCATTTACTTCAAGGGAAAAGTACCGCCACTACAATTGGCATTAGCCATGGTATTTTTTGGGATACAGAAGCTAATCATTATACGAATGGTGTTGACTTCTGGAATGCTAATAGCGAAATAATTAGTGCCGCGAAAAACTGTGATTATATGGTATCTGTTGACACTAATACATGCAATTGGTTCCAAACAATTGATTATAACTTAAGCAGGAAAATTAAATATATTCCCAATTACGTTAATACCAGTGAGTTTACATGTTCTGAAAAATGTAATACTGATCGGATCATTATTACTTATCCACGTCGCCTTTATGCTGCTAGAGGGCTATATATTGTCTTAGATATTTTGGACGATATATTGAAAAAATTTCCGAATACTGAGTTCCACTTTGTAGGAAAAGGATTTGCTGAGGATACTAAACATGTACAAGAAAAGATCTCTCAATGGGGAGATCGGGTCAAATGGTATTCGAAATCACCGGATCAGATGCATGAAGTATATAAAGAATCCGATATTTCTCTAGTTCCTACCATGTATAGTGAAGGTACTTCGTTATCATGCCTTGAAGCGCTATCAAGTGGTAATATTGTTATTTGTACTAGAGTTGGTGGACTTACGGATTTGATTATTAATGGTTTTAACGGTTTACTAATTGAACCAGATAGCGATTCTTTAAAAAATGCATTGATAAATATTCTTTCGAATCCTGATAAAATGCAAATGTTAAAAAAGAATGCTGTTGCTACAGCACAGTCATTTTCAAAAGATATTTGGAAGGAAAGATGGAAAGAAATTCTTCGGATGGCGATTGGGAATACCGCAACTTCTCCATATACAAAATGTAAGAGGTGTCTAATTCGATTAAAGCATGAAAATACACTAAATGAAAAACTATTAAAATGTATATGTCAGTATTTATCAGAAGGATATTATGTTTTTATATCAACCAACAAAAAGGAATATAGATCGTATAGCTATAAACGAATTCAATTTATTTCTCAAAATGAAGATCTTTATTTTCAACCTGATATTTTGATTGATGAAAATAGCTTTCTTAAGTAAATAATGATAAGAGATGTATGGATGGGAGACGTTCACATATGGTTCCGTGAGAAATTTGAGGCGAAAGTCCGCTTGTTTAATCGGCAGAGAGGATGGGAATACTCACCTCTTCCTACTGGATTTTTACCACTTCGGACCATGTTGGCTCGAAGTAAATTGACGGAAATAGTATTTTATTGTAAACTAAAAGAGAATTTGAAACAGATGAGATGAAACAAATGGACAAAGAAATTTGATGAATAATAGCTGTAAGGAAATTTGCAATAAAATGGTGGGAAACAATTATTTCCGGAGAATATAAAGAGTATTATGCAAGGATGTACGGGTATAAATAATCACCTGCAAACAGTCCGCCGGCATCAACAGAAGACCGGCGGGCTGTTTGATTTTAT
>CALWGP010000185.1 GCA_944380095.1 uncultured Lachnospiraceae bacterium
ACACGGTTATATGTCAGTTCCCGTGTTTGCTCCACATTTTCAAAACGACATTCGAATCCAGTTACACTGGAAGTGTTTTCAGATATTGCGTAGTCTGTTATACCCGTTTTAAGTGCATCAGAATATATAGATTGAAATCCATTTCCTCCGACTTTTACTGGATAAGGTTCATCATTTACGATCAGAACATTGTGTCCATATCCGGAATATGCCCATGCGGTCATCTGATCTGAATAATTGTAATTTCTTTTCCCGGCCTCTACCAATAAATCACCCTTATGGTAAAGCAAGACTTCAAGGTCATCGCCATGTTTATGAGTAGAAGAATGCGTTGCTGCATTAAATAACATCCAGGTTGCCTCCTCTGCGCTATCGGCCCAGGAAGAGCGGAACATGGCGTAACCTCCATCTTCGAAAACATAGTCGGAAGCCGGACATGTGCCATTTTCCCCTCCTGACTGTAAAAACTGGAATTCTGCATTGTCAGCGAGTACAGTGCTGATTGCAGAAATAGCAGTTGTTTTTGAGGAATCGCCCAAGGAAGGCCAGGAACCATCCGGTTCAATGAGCTGAATCAAATATTTTTGACCACCCGCTATGTATTGTTGGACATGCTCACTGAATTCAGGTGAAGTATTACGAACCAGATTTTCTATAAACATAGTATCGGCCAAGACATCTCTTGCATAATAGGGAGAATGTTCTTTGTGAACGCCATCGTCAGCATAAACATAGTCAAGATAGTTCCCTGTTCTGGATAAGGCTTTTACAATATACTCCTTTTGCAGTTCGCTATTGTTTTCATATAAGAACGAGTATACAAGCAAAGCAATATCCTGATGCATTCCATGGTTGTGCTGTTCAGTATAGAAATCATCTGAATTCAGAAGGCCTGCCTGGTAGGATAAAGAAGCTTCTAGGATAGCTTGTTCATCCTCCGAGCATAAGCTTTTTAATTCGTTATAGTAAATACACCAGCGCAGCACTCTCCGGGCAGTAGCGTCATCATGCCATATCCATTCGGAATGGTTTGAATACGTAGGATTTTGACTTGCCCAATCGAGCATATAAGAAAGAACGACTCTGCCATCTGATTCGTTTCTGCTTTCAAGATATTCCAGATAAATTGTATCAAGAAAATTAAAACCATTTATAAGTGTACCATAGCTGCGGACACTAATATTGGGACATGTCCAGTCAACAGGAAGGGATAAATCGACCTCCCAATCACTGCCATCACCATTTCTTACTTTTTCGGACGGAAGAGAATCGGCTCCCATTGAAATAAGCTCTCTATATAATAAATCATTGATATGATCTGGCAGCTTTACATCAGATACCGCATATTGCCGGATGCCCAAAACATCAACTATAGGAAGTTTATACGAGGTCTGTTCATAATCCGCTTCCGTTCCTGTTCGCACAAATCCTTTTATCGTCAGAGAGTGGTCATTCTTTAAGTCATAGATAAATTCCGGCGATTCGCTATATTTTGTTTTATATATTGGTTCCCCATTCTCGTCTAAAACGTACCAGGCATAAATACTGTCCTTATCTCCCATGTGATTGACAAATGTGTATGTGCCATCGCTATTTAAAGTCCACGAAATTTCCTGCGGAGTAATAAATTTTTCTAAAATATTCCTCAGAGACTGCTGGAGAGCGGGCGTTTCAGGATAAGCAGCAAAAATTAGCGCGATGATCATTAGGATAACGGCAATAATGGAAATAATTCTTTTTTTGAAAAAATTCATAGTATCCTCCCTGTAAAGCAATGGCTTTTGCAGCAGAATTAAAATTGAAAATAAATAAAGGAAGCTGAGGTCAAATCACCGTACATTCCAAACAAGATACACATAAAGATAAAAACAAGGTATATAGTCCAACGCACAAGAAGGCATTGACGTCTTAGTTGCTGATACAAATTCACTTTGACCTGTACGAATTCCAACAGAAACCAGATAATAAGAAGAATGCATGAAAGCAGGATATCCTGTTTTCCAAGCCCTAAATTTTCAAAAGTAATGTTTGTCCATCTCCCAGTAACAAGCCTTTTAGTAATGTAAACTGCGTCTGCAATACTATTTGCTCTGAAAAATAACCAAGCATATGATACAAGAATAAAAGTAGTAATATATGAGCAAAAAGTATGTATTTTTAGTAGATGCAGTTTGCAAAACACGGATTGACGACAAGTAGAACTGAATTTGCCGATGATTTGGTAAATTCCATGTATGGCTCCCCATACGAGAAAGGTCCAGTTGGCACCATGCCACAAGCCGCTGATAAGGAAGACAATCATAATATTGCATGCCCAGCGCAGAGGGGAAACGCGATTTCCACCAAGTGGAATATATAGATAGTCTCGAAACCATGTGGACAATGAGATGTGCCAGTTTCTCCAAAAATCTGCGATGGAAGAAGAAAAATATGGCCTGTTGAAATTTTGAATGCTTTTGATTCCCAACATTTTGGAACATCCGATAGCCATATTAGAGTATCCTGCAAAATCGAAATAAATCTGCATGGTAAAAAGGAAGATCGCGATTACATATGCCGGAGCATCATAGAGTTTCACATGATTAAAAACCTGGTCAACAAGCAAGGCAAACCTGTCCGCAAAAACGATTTTCTGAAAAAGGCCGAGCAAAAATAGAAGGAAACCTTCTTTCACAGTATCATAGTCAAAGGAAATTCTATTTTGCAGCTGAGGAATAAAGCGATAGGAACGTTCTATAGGTCCGGAAACAATTTGCGGAAAAAAGGATACATAGAGCGCATATTTTCCCCAGTTTTTCTCCGCAGAGATTTTACCTCGGTAAACGTCAATAATATAGCCAGCAGCCCGAAAAGTATAAAAAGAAATTCCTACGGGAACCAGTAAATTTAGAGAAAAAGCATTCTGAACATATTTGAAAAAAATCAGTAAAATAAAATTGATTGCCAAACTAGTAATTAACCATTTTTGGCCAGTCTTATGTTGGGCCTGATCTTTTTCGATCAGAAGGCCGGTTCCATAAGTGGTGCATATAGAAATCACTAAAAATACCGTACTCTTTATATCCCAATAGGCATAGTAAGTAAAACTTATGATCAGCAAATAGCGCCATTGCAGTTTTGGAGGAATCAGATAGTATATAATGCAAACAAAGGAGAATGCTATAAAAAACAGAAGTGAGTGAAATGGCATAAATATTTACCTCGATTCCTTATTAGGCCAATATTTTTTGAAAGTCTATATCGAAAAATAGATATTAAAAAATGGGATTTGTATTATTGGATATATCCTTCCCAGAGGACTGTGACAATTTTTCTTTATAAGAATTCGAACTTTCCCTCCAGCGTCTGACATCATTCTGAAGTTGTTCATTTTTTTGCTTTAGTATGCCGATCTGTTCCTGCAACGAAAGAAGTTTATCTTTTTGATCATGGAAAGCGTTTTTCCATTTGTTTTTATCATCAATAAGGCTTCTTTCTCGGCGATAAAAAGCAGTTTCCTCTATTTCTAACAGTTCAGAAGGGGTATGAGTCTTTTTTACTCTCCATTTTTTGCGGCGGCTGCAAACTATCCCAATCCAACTATCGAAAAGTTTGATTTCCCGAATCAAAAAAAGAGGAGATAAACTAAAATAAAGATTTCCTAAATAGTAGGTACGCTTATGATCCCAATAATCATTGATTCCAAAGGGAACAGTCACAATCAGAGTCCCTTTTTTGGCCAGCACTGAAAGGATTTTTTGAAGGAATGTATCTACAAAAAGAATGTGTTCCAAAACCTCGGTCAAAATGATAGAGTCATATTTTTGGTTCAATTCCAAAGTTAAAAAGTCTGCACATCGAAACGAAACGCACTTTTTTACCGAAGAATCTTCCTTTTGAAGGAGTTCTTCGGCATAGGAAATACTCCCGGGAAGAATATCGATGCCGAGAACTGTTTTCCCGGATCGTCCTAAAAGGAGGGGGACTATCCCTTGTGAACATCCTACATCCAATACTGTCGTTCCGGATACTTGTGAGCAGATCCAGTTAATCCGTTCCCTGGTTTTTTGTGTGAATGCAGAGGAGCTATCTCCCATATAGATGTCATAAACTTTGTCTGTGACAATTGTTGAAGCCATATTTTTAGCCCCTCCTTTCAAAAAGATATTAATGAGGCAAGTTCATTTTATATTCCCTCCGTTCCTCCGCACTCATCCCATTATAGGTGCGGATAAAACGTTCATACATGGGGATGACATCATCTGTCAGACCAAACGCCCTGATTCTGCCGAATTCCAGCCAGATCGCCTTCGTACAAAAGTCTCTTACCTGAGAAATGGAGTGACTCACAAAAAAGATAGTTTTTCCGCGTTCACGAAAGGAATTGATGCGCTCAAGGCATTTATTGGAAAAGGTGGAGTCGCCCACGGAAAGAGCTTCATCGATGATCAGAATGTCCGGATTGATATTGATGGAAATTGCAAACCCCAGTCTGGACTTCATCCCGCTTGAATAGGTCTTGACAGGTTGATTGATAAATCTGCCGATATCTGCAAATTCAATGATATCGTTTTTGAGAGCATTGATTTCCCTTTGTGTCATCCCAATCATAAGGCCCTTCATATCGATGTTTTCGATTCCGGTCAGATTATTATTCAAGCCGGATGAAATGGCAATCATAGAAGGCTTTCCGGCAACAGTAAGAGTCCCTTTGGTAGGAACGGAAACGCCTGCAATCATATTGGCAAGAGTGGATTTCCCGCTTCCGTTTAAACCGAGAAGGCCAATGATCTCTCCTTTTCTTACCGAAAAGCTGATATCCCGGATCGCATAAAAATCTTCTCCTGCATTTTTCAGACCGATTAAGTCTTTCAGACGATCTCCTTTCGAATCATAAATTCTATAAATTTTAGAAATATGCTGCGCGATTACAGCGAAGTCATTGTTCATCATATGATTCCCTATAGTAAGTCGATAAACTGGTCTCTAAATTTTACCTGCAGCGTAGAACCGGCCAGGAACAGCAAAATGTTTATGGTCCAGAAAAATGCAGCTTTATCCGGAGATTCCCAGAAAGAAGTTTCATAAAGAAGGCTTTCCCGAAATCCTGTCACCGAATAGTAAATCGGATTCAGCAGCATAATTTTCTGATAAAATTCCGGCATTCTTCCCATATCCCACAGGATCGGTGTGAGATAAAAAAGAAGACGCGTCAGCGACTGGAGCAGCTTTGAAAAATCTCTGGCAAACATGGTAAATACAGAGGTAATCAGCGATAATCCGGTGAGAAAGCACGCCGTGTAAATGATGTAATAAATCAGATTGAACCAGTGCCAGTTTGGATAATATCCGAAACAAAACAGCATAATGAACAAAATGACCAGCATCATAAGATGCTCAAACATTTCCACAAGGGTTCGCTCCAATGGTAAGGTAACAAGGGGAAACTTCATTCTGCTCAGTGTGTTGGCTTTTGCATAAATAGAAGTGGCCCCTTTTACAAGCGTCTGATTGATAAAAAACCAGGGAATCAGGCCGCAGACCATCCAGATGACAAAGGGGACTTCCCCGACGTTATTTCCCTGCCTAAGACCGATACCAAAAACAAGCCAGAATGTCCCGATCTGAATCAAGGGAGTGAGGATATTCCATAAACGTCCCAGATAGGTATCCTGATTTTCCAGTTTGTAGTCAAACAAAGCCAGACGGAAAATCATGGGAAACTGAAGAACTGTTTCCTTTAAAATTTCCATGCTGTTTTCCCATACCGTTTTTTTAGGGCGGGAGGGAGCTTCAAGGGAGCCTTCCTCCGCCTGATAAATCAGTTCATTGGTTTTAAAACGGTCTTTTCCGCCGGCTAATGTATTTTTGACAAATACTACAGCATAATATTTTCCGGAAAGCGTAGCCCAAAAAACAGTGCGGCATTTTGGGGAATAGGGGATTTTTTCAATGAGTGTATCATTCAGATAAATATAGAAGGCATACAGGTATCCTGCCCCCTTATTCTCGCATCCAAAAACCAGTTTATTTTCTTCTTCCAATTCAGCAAACGCCGCCGTACTCTGCGTCATTGCCATCTTCAGACCTCCTGAATCAGATTAAAATGATCGATGCTGTAGCCGTTTTCCTTTTTCATACTGCCTTTTTCCAGTGCCATACATAATTCGGAGTAAGAAATACAATGATTCCAAAAAACTGCAGCATAAATGTTGCGGACAGAATGGACATAATCATGTTCAATCCCTTCAGACAGAGTATTCCGGAAATACCAGGCATCTTTACAAATATAATCGCAGTCCGTATACTTAAAGCCGTTTATCATATCTTCAAGATAGTGTTCTCCATATTGGTAACGGCTATCCCAGACTGTAACCATGGCGTCAGAAGGCCAGTTCTGTTCAGACATATCCTGCCAGAGACGCAGTTCTTTGAAGGGGTATGTCTGTTGCGAAAACTGTTGCCTTAAAGTTTCGGACTCTGATCGCAGAATTACGATGACTTTCCGGGATGGCTGGGAAATATCATAACCGAGATGATATAAAAGTTCTCCTACCCGGTCAAAAGTGGTTTCCCCGGTCATGACTCGTCTGACGCAGGCCATCTGGTGCAAATAAACATCTTCTTCATCGTAAGAGGTAAGAGCTTTTACAACATCCTGCCGGTCATGTACAATAATCACTTCTTTAAACTGTTCTTCCACACCGAGACTTTCGTTGGAAAGCATTAGATTGCCGGCAGCCTGGAGTTCGTAGACGCGGTTGGCAAACATGGTATGGCTGCCTGTAACGCTGTTAATATTGATTGCCCAATCGAAGAGCTTGTGTGCTTTTTGAAGGTCATCATGATTTATGGAAGGAGAAATATAGCGATCATACTTGGCTGGGAAAAAGAACCCCGGTGAATTCAGATTGTAATTCCGGTCAATAATTTTTAATCCCCGTCCGGAAGCGATTACGCCATCGAAAATCGTTGCCAGGGAACGTATCCTGTCAGGATATTTTTTTACCCAGGAACCGGAAAAAATAACTTCTTTTCTTTTTGGAAATTTTTTGATTCCAACAGGATTATGGTAGGCCGGATTGATTCCGAATTTTAGGGAGTATACTTTTTCGTTGCCACAGTCCTTTTTGTAGCAGCTGATTTTTTCAGCTGCTGAAGTAAAGATAACATCGCAGCGCTGTGCAATTGGAAGAAAATGCTGATAGTTCGGCGGATCTTCTTTCGAATAGAACACCACCTTCTTTCTTCCCTCTTTATAATAGGAAATGGCTTCATGAAGGACGAGATTTGCCGGACTGCCGACAGTTCCCATTTGCCGCCACTCATTATGAAGTCCTCTCCATGCGCTTACCACGAGGAGAAAATCTACCTGGTCACGAAACTCCCTGTAGTTTTCCGGCGTAATATATACAAAATCAGCGATACCGCAAAAAGAGGCATAAAGAAATTCGTCTGCGATGATGGCTATTTTATAAGGATACGGCTGATAATAGCGGCATCCGTTACTTTCAGGAATCTGACGGATCTGATCCTGGATAGATGCGTAGAAATTTTTATCCGTAAAAAGCCGATACCCCAAATTCCTCTTTAAGACAGAGAGCTGCTCCAGGATATTTTTCCCCTTTGTCCGTTTTACACGGATAAAAAAACGGGAAATTTTTCTTTTGCATCGGATGAACCATCTGCCGATACGCCGTGCGTTTCGAATAAAAAAACGAAGGAGCGAACGAGTATTTCGTATCATTCTATTTTTCAGCGGCTTGATCTTTTTATATATGGATTTCCCCAACATATTTCTCCCCCAACTCATTTCCCCATCCTACAATCGCATCCACGATCCTTTCGCTGGCCTTACCGTCTCCGTAAGGATTGACCGCATGAGCCATCTTTTCATATTTCGACCGATCGTTCAGCAGTTCGTTCGCGATCCGGAAGATATCGTCCTCTTTGGTACCGGCCACTACTACGGTGCCGGCCTCCACTGCTTCGGGACGTTCGGTTTCTGTCCGCAGCACGACGACAGGAATACCAAAATGGGGGCCTTCTTCCTGAAGGCCGCCGGAATCCGTCATCAGCAGATAGCTGCGGGACATGATGTTGTGCATGTCTTCCACATCCACAGGATCGATCAGATGGATTCGTTTGTTCCCGCCCAGGATTTCAAAAACGGTTTCCCGAACGGCGGGATTTAAATGAACCGGGTAGACCACTTCCACATCGGGATTTTCCCGCACCAGATGAAGCACGCTCCGGCAGATATTTTGCAGCGGTTCCCCCAGGTTTTCCCTGCGGTGGGCCGTCATCAGGATCAGACGCTTTCCTTCGAAAGACAGGGTGCGCAGATCCGGGTTTTTATAGCGGTAGTTTTCGTGAACGGTGTATTGGAAGGCATCGATTACCGTGTTCCCGGTTACGAATACGTTTTTATGGATGTTTTCCTTCTCCAGATTGGCCCTGTTCTTTTCGGTGGGTGCAAAAAACAGTTCCGCGATCTGGGAAATGATCTTTCGATTCATTTCCTCGGGAAAAGGGGAGTAAATATCATAGGTGCGAAGGCCGGCTTCCACATGGCCCACCGGAATCTGCTGATAAAAGGCGGCCAGCGCCGCTGCGGAAGAAGTGGTGGTATCCCCGTGGACAAGAACCAGATCCGGCTTTACTTCTGCCAGCACCTTTTCCAGTTCCGTGAGCACGGACACGGTGATGGTCGTGAGCGTCTGACGGTCTTTCATCAGGTTGAGATCGTAGTCGGGGCTGATGTTAAAAATTTCCAGTACCTGGTCCAGCATCTGGCGATGCTGGCCGGTAACGCATACGATGCTGTCAATGGCTTCGCAGGCCTCCAGTTTTTTTACCAGCGGGCACATTTTAATGGCTTCCGGACGGGTGCCGAAAACGCTTAACACTTTGAGTTTCATTTCCTTTTTCCTCACCATATCGGTTTTTTTCCTGCTTACAGCTTATAAAGTCTGCTGATCTGTTCACGGGTAAAGAGATTCCTGGTATCCAGGACGATTTTGGACTGCAGCTTGTCTGCGTTTTCTTTAATCTCATCGTGTCCCACCATAACGATTACCAGGTCCACATCCGCAAGGAAGGTATCCAGATCAAAAACCTGGCTGTCAAACATGCGGGTTTTGACATAAGGATCATAAACCGGGAGGGGCGCCGCCAGATGTTTGGCCATGGATTCAAGCAGCTGGAGGGTCGGGCTCTCCCGCACGTCGTCCACATTTTCCTTATAAGTCATGCCATACAGTCCCACCCGGGTCAGATCGGTAATGCCGTTCTCCTTCATAATCTCATGGACGCGCTCCAGAACGAATTCCGGCATGGAATCGTTGATTTTTCTGGCAGCCAGGATGATGTTGGCAAGGCCCGGATAGTCTCCTACCAAAAACCAGGGATCCACGGAAATGCAGTGTCCGCCTACGCCGGGACCGGGCTGCAGGATGTTTACGCGGGGATGCTTGTTGGCCACTTTAATGATTTCATAGACGTCCATATTGTCGGAGCGGCAGATTTTCGCCAGCTCGTTGGCAAAGGCAATATTGATGTCGCGGAAGGTATTTTCCACCACTTTTGACATTTCTGCGGTCTTGATATCGGTCAGGACGATTTCGCCTTCGCAGAAGGACGCGTAAACTGTGCGGATCCGTTCGCCTACGGCAGGTTCATCCGCGCCGATGGTGCGGGAGTTATGTTTCAGTTCATAAATCATGTTTCCGGGAATGATCCGCTCCGGCGCATGGGCGATATGGATGTCCACGCCCAGTTCAAAGCCTTGTTCGCGGATCACCGGTTTGACATAACGATCGATGGTTCCGGGAGAAATGGTAGACTCCACCACGATTACGGCGCCTTTTGGAGCAACCTGCAGTACATTTTTTACCGCCGCCACCACATAGGAAGCGTCCAGCTTTTTGCTGGATTTATCGTATGGCGTGGGTACTGCGACAATATAGATATCCGCCTGCTGATAGTCCGCAGAAAAGCGGATTCCGCTGTCCAGTGCCGCATGGAACAGATCCGCCAGACCCTCTTCTTCAAAAACGATCTCGCCCCGCTGCAGCCTTGCGATACGGTCTGCATCATAATCCGTCCCCACCACTTCCACTCCGTGGGAAGCCATCATGAGTGCTGTGGGAAGCCCGATATAACCTAAACCGACAACATTAACCATTTTCTTGTTCCTCCTCATTCGTACAGTTTTTTATGGTTTCAATAAAATGAAGATATCGTTCATTCTGGTATTCTCTGGAAAAGCTGCGTATGCGTTCCATGGGGCAGCTTCGCAGAGAAGACAGTTTTCCCTGACGCCATACGGATACCAGTTTTTTCAGCGAAGCATATAAGGCATCGGGTTCATTGGGACAGGCAATGCCGAGGCCATACTTGGCAATCCACCGGGACATCAGACTGTCCCCGGACCCGATGTGCCACATAACCCGGCCGCTTCGCATATAGTCATAAAACTTTCCGGAAATCAGATATTTTCCGGAACAGTCCGTTTCATCGAGATGAATGCTGATCAGGACATCGCTGCTTTTCATCCAGGCAAAGGAATCCTTCTGGGAAACTTTTCCAATGTAGCGGATATTTCCTTTCAAAGTACCCGCTTTCGGTCCCGAAACGCCGATGAAGGCGCATTCTACTTCCGGAAATTTTTCAATGACCCGAATCAGTTCGGAAGGGTTCCTGAAATTTCCGGGAAAAGGATCAAGGGAAATATTTCCCACAAAGGCCAGCCGGAGTCTGGGGGCCGGTCCGCTTTCCCAACCTGGAGCAAAATCATTGCGGCTATTTTCAAAGGCCTTCCAGTCCGTTTCGGAATATCCGTTGTAAATCGCGGCGCATCTTTCCGGCGGAAGGCAAAAGGCAGAGATCATCTTGTCTGTGAAGGCCCGGGAAAACCCTGCGATACCGTCCGCATATTTGAGGTAATCCCTTTCTCTGCGGTACGCGAACCCCTTATGCAGGTTCCACAGGTACCAGGGGTCCCGATAGTCATACAGGACCGGGAGGAAGGGGAATTTCCGCTTGACTGCCTTTCCCATCCGAAAAAGGGTAAAAGCCGGTCCGCTGACCAATACCAGGTCCACGCGGTTGTCTGCGATCCATCCCAGAATCTTTTTTTGGTATCGAAAAATCCAGAGATCTTTGGACAATCCTTCATAACAGTCCGGCTCGTTGTAAAACCATTTCACCAACGGTGTAAGTGGCGCGGAAACGGTTTGAAACAGCGAAATAGCGGACATATTTCCTGCTGTTTGGCCGGATTGCTGATCCTTAGGCTCCTCCGGATCCGGACGGCTTCCCAAAAAGCAAGGGGTATACTTTACCGGCCTGTCCTCCGCTTGTTTTGAGGATTTCGTCCCGGGAGAAATTGTGCTGACTTTCCAGCCATGTTCCGAAAGAAAGCAGGCCAAGTAGTACATTCGCTGGGTTTCTCCCCAGGACCTCATCCGGGGCCACATGGAGGGGCAGAGAATCAGGATATGGGGGCGAACGTCTGTCATTGAACTTTCCTCCCTGAGGCCGGCTTTTTTCGCATGAGCCTGAGCATAACCAAAGCGGAATGCCGAAGCTGCCTGGAAAAGAACAGATATCGGTCCGCGTCGTCCTGTGTCTTTTTCGTGCTTACCTCTTCTTTGTGAAGGACGCGGACGGAAGGATCATACACAAGCCGGTATCCTTTCTGACTGCACTGGAACGAGAGGATTTCTTCTTCCAGCCATAGAAAAGTATCCGGGCAAAAGGCAATCCGTTCTTTGCGCAAAAAATCAGGAGAGAAGATCAGGCAACTCCCCTGAAGGACAATATTTTCCTGCGGAATATCCCGGGAAACCCTGCT
>CALWGP010000186.1 GCA_944380095.1 uncultured Lachnospiraceae bacterium
TCTTAAACGCCAGAACGATCCCGCCCATGGGGATATAGTTAAACAGGATCACATACAGTACAGCCGGAAGGAGCATCAACAATAAAATCCGATATCGTTTCAGCTTACCGGGAAAATGATTTTTTCGCTTCATATTAGTTTCTCCCTCTTTTTTTCCGTCGATTTTCTTAAACGGATTTCGTAATTGGCACAAATCTTAATCGGCATCTTTTTCCCTTCAAGGATTCCGATAAGGACTTTTGCCGCGATCGATCCCAACTGCCTTCCATCCACCCGGATGGCCGTAATCGGGGGATTGTTCATTTCCATGTGGATACTGTCGTGCATGGACGCGACCCTGATCTCCTCCGGTATCCGGCACCCATATTCCTGAAGTTTACGGACAAGTTTGCTGCACAAAGCGTCATCCGTACACACCGCGCAGTCCGCCTTATTGTCCACGATTTTCAGAACCGCCCGGTCCAGTTCCATCGGGCTGTCCACATTCTGGAAAAACAGTTCCCGGTTGCTTCCGCTTCCTTTCTGACAGACCACTTCCCAGAATCCTTCGCATCTGTACCGGTTGACCATGTTATTGCTGTCTGCTGAAAGCAGCGCTATGTTCTTCTCCCCGCTTCGCAGCAAAACGGATGCCAGTTCGATTCCCGCCTCTTTATGGTCGCTGTCTACCTGGATCACAGAATCGTCGTCGATGGAACCGATCAGGACAAAAGGCAGCTTTTTCATCTGCAAATACTGGATCAGGCTGTTCCCCAGCTGATAGTGTGTCAGAATGAACCCGTCTGCTTTCCTTCTGTCCACCAGCTGCTTTACTTTTGAAAGATCGTCGTTCTTTTCCGATACATAGAAAAGATCGTATCCCTTCTGACTGCAATACGCATAGGCGCCGTCCAGACAGTTCTGGAAAAAAGGAGTTTCCGCAACGATTACATGGGTAGGAAAAACGATTGCGATATTTTTGCTCTTCTCCATTCCGCTTCTGGTTTTTACCACTGCGTTTTGTTCCTCCAGGAAGCGCGCAATACGATCCTGTGTTTTTTTCCCGATCCTTCCCTTTCCGGAAAGCGCGCGGGATATGGTTGTCTTGGACAGTTGCAGCTCCTGCGCAGCCTCCGCCAGACTGATCTCTTTCTTCATGGATTTTCCTCACAGAATAGAATGCTTTATTCAATTGTTGCCGGTTATTCTCGGAATCTGCAATCCAGCCGTTTTTTGCGTACAAAAACGCATTCGCAGCCTGGATTGCCTCTGGAAAATGCAGTATCCTGCATTTTAAGAAATGAAAAAAATGCTGATCAGAAAGGTAAAATTTTTCTGCTAAAGGGTAATTTCATTATAATAACGGAAAAATTTTTTGTCAACGACACCCGGACCTGTAAATTTTCCCAGTTTTCCGGTTTGGGCGCCTTTTCCCTGCGTTTGCGCAACATTGCGCTCCATTCGCGTTCAAACCCGTAAACTATTGCCAAAAATACGGTTTAATTTTCTCCGCATCGCCGGACAGCTTACGGCGCCGGTACATCCCCGTACCGGCGCCGCAGTCTGGCCTGATATTATATTCAGAAACTTTCGAGAAGTTCTCCGTCCCGGATTCACTGATAGTCCTCGATATGATGGCGCACCGCCCCGGAAATTCCCATAATCGTGACCAGCGCTGTCCCATCGGTCTTCACGCGTCCGCTGATGGTAAAATAAGGCCCGGCGTAAGGCGTAGGGCCGAAGGTTTCCTCCACCGCGTCATCTACGGACAGTTCCTGCCGTTCCGTAGTCAGATCGCGGCTCCAGTAAAGCGTTTCCGCCTTTCCCTCTTCGTCAAAGGTATAACCGGGTTCTTTCTGGAGTTCATACGTTTCCGCCATCCAGCTCCCCAGTTCTTCCAGCTCCGCCCCCTCTCCCAGATACAGCACGATGACGCCGAGGCCCAGCGGCGTTCCCGCAGGCGTCTGATCCTTCAGGAAATAAAATTCCATCTCCGCCCGGTTTTCTCCTACCGGATAAGCTTCCGGAAGCCGGTAGATGTCCGCCTCAAATAAGCTCTCGTAGGCTTGCGGCTCTATTTCCGAAAAATCCACTCCCAGCATTTCCCCCGCTTTTTCCGGCGTACTTCCAAACAGCGCAACATCCTTCACTTCGTTGAGCCCCTTCTGCTTCCCGCAGCCGGTCAGGCACAGGCAGGACAGCAGGACAGCAAGAGGGATCGCCTTCAATTTTCGTGTTTTCATCTATAAATCTCCCTTCGCTATTCCCAATAGCCATCCCTACACTCTATACTCGCTAATTATCCCAAACAGCAAAAGGATCATCTTGTGCTACTCCTGCTTGAACATTCATTTGGTGCCCATTTGATAATCTCAAACTTGACTGTCCTACAAGTCCATCCATAACCGGAATCGAAGATGACACATAAAAATTACCGCCGCTTACATTCAATGTATATACCTGTGTCCCTGATGCCATAGTAGCTGTAAAAGGTGCGCTCTGATGTTCATTTCCCTGAATATGGTAATATTCTGTAGTTCCTGTTTCCGGATAAATATTGCCTTCCCGCACAATCGTACTCGTTACTCGGTCGCATCGGAACGTAACCATATCTGCAGAAGGAATATCGCTTATTTTCATAGTTGCATAAATCGTACATATCAGGGTCACACCATCTGTAACTTCTTCTCCATAATTATGTCCAGAACTATAGGCAATAGCTCTCTCTGTCAGCTGTTCCCCATCCTGATCCATAATTGCAATTTCACTGATACAAATGGTACGTTCTTTTTCCCCATTTGCATATTCTTTTTCTCCTAAAACCTGCGTTACAGTAAGGGAATCTTTTTCAGTATCTGACCTCGTCATCGGCTTCCCTCTATACTGTTCTATTCCCAGCTGAATCAGTTCATCTACATCTATAACTTCGTCATATATTACTTCGCTTATAACTACATTTGGTTCTGTCGCATATACATTATAAGTAGATTCAAGCAAAAAAACCGACATACAAATAAACGCTAAAAATTTTTTCATATTCTTTCCCCCTTCTAGTAGCCCTTTTGAATTCCTATTCTCCTTCTTTTTTCAGTACAAGGGACTCCCTCCCTTCCTAAAATCGCGATACTTTTTGTTAAGTTCTAGGTTCTTTATAAATTTATCTTCAAAAATACAAGGCTATTCCCCCTATATCAGTCCTGATAATTTGCAAATCCCATAATCTCAATTGGAAAGCTATTATTATTCTCGATATAAACAGAATAGCTGCCATTCCTGGGAATTGTATAGCTGAAACTTACAGAACCATTTTCAGAAACCACATAACTGACTTCTCCCGTCTCCCTATTTTTTACACCTGCTTTATATGAAACGGACTGATCGCTGGAAAGCGCTGATATGTCTATCCGATTTCCCGTTTCCATTTGCTTATATAAATAGAGAACCCTTGTATGTGGATCTATCTTTTTATCTAAAGAAACTCCTTGAGAATACGGAAGTATCTCCGGTGTGAGAATGACCTCTTTTACATCGTTTCCCGCATTCTCAATAAATACTTCACCAGAATTTTCCAATTTCTGATCTCTATATTGAACAGCCACTTCACAAGCATAAATTCTGTTCTCTTCGAGTTCAACAGCTTTTGCAGACAATGTATTCGAAAAAAGCAATGAAACTAGCAATATACCAAATGCACTTCCTACAGAAATCCGTTTCTTAGGTTTTTCAACTTTCCCGTTTCTTACCATTTCTTCAATCCTCCTCACTACCATAGATTCAGAATCCACAAACGCAGTGCCCTGTCTTTTTTGAAAACTGTCATCACAGAAGCTAAGTAAACATAAAATGTAATCTTTTTGTGAGTAATAAATATTGTTGCTGGACTCTACATCACAAATTACTTCCTGTGTATAAATTATCCGATCAACCAAACGGTCTAGAAAAAAATCATACCAATGAATCAACGAAGCAACCATTGCAAATTTACGCCAAAATAGATCCCCATTTCGAAAATGGCAAAGTTCATGTTCCAGCACAATACGTAACGCTTTTTCGGAGTAATCAATATCTGGAAGAACAATTGTTGATTGTAGAAATCCAATAGAAATAGGAACTGGCAATGTGCCATTCTTCATCAGACGCAGTCTTCGATAGAACTTCATTTCCAAAAAAGTTTCATTCAAAACATTCAACATCTTTGTGGAAGAAACCGGCTGGTTATCCTTCAGTATCCCATGAAGACGACATGAAGATCGCAAAATTTCAAAAGATTTTTTGGTAAATCCAATTCCCCAAACCACCAAAGTGATTCTGCATAAAAGGTCATCTATAGGGTGCGAATCCGTAAGGAAACAGCCAATCGTATTCATACCACCCGGATAAAAATCCATACGTTGAAAGCAAAATATAAACAAAACAATTGGGAAAATAAAAAGAGAAACGACTATTTGCTGCTGAGTTCGCAAAAAATACGGATTACTTTTCCGAACAAATCGCTCAAAAACTCTGATTATACAATGACCGGTAAATCCTGCAAGATACGTGGAGAAAAGGCCAAGCAGAAAAATTCTACTCCATTCCATCCAACAACTCCTTGATATGCTCCTTCTCCTCTTTTGTTAACTTCTGGACTTCAGTAAGAGAAGCAAAAAGGCGATCCACTCTCCCGTCATTCCAGAAATTAAGAAATTTTAAAAGCTCTTGTTGCTCATAAAATTTCTCCTCTACAAGCGGATCGTAAAGATAGGTACGGGAATGACGATACATTTTTAAATACCCTTTCGCTATAATATTACGAAGAAAAGTAGAGACTGTCTGCTCTTTCCATTGCTTTTTGTAACACCTATTTACTCGCTCCGTAATTTCTCCAAGGGAAAGTGGGTCTTCTGACTCCCATATCGTTTTCATTACAAGAAGCTCGCTTTTTGTCAACTCTTCCATGCGCCTATTCATCGTCCGCCTATACTTTTCTGTTCAAAATATAGTATATCAAAATTTCTGTTTTTAGTCAACTATATTTTTAGTTTATTTAGTTGCCCTCTTCATTCAAACGCCGCCAGCATTTTCGCCACGAAGGACTTCACGATTTCATAAATCGAGTAATAAACGTAATCCACATGGGCCAGCTCCATGGCCTCCTTCTGCTTGTCCGTGTGACAGGTATAGGGATAAACCCCTAACAGAAACGGGAAAATCGCATAGAGGAAATCCCGGATATCGCCCGCCGTCATGGCCGGGAAAAACTTTTCCAGGCAACAGGTCAGGCTGCGCATTCCCTGCGCATAGACTTTTTTGAACGCCACCAGGTTTTCCAGACGGCTGTTTCCTTCCATATCGTAGAGATTCATGGACATCAGTTTGAGCATACAGCCCCGCTTCTCAAGCGTACGGGCCAGCAGTTCCGAAAATTTTGCAGCGGACAGGGACTCCTGTTCCCGCAAAATGAGTTCCAGATCCACAGCCCAGGCTTCATATTCCCGGGAAAGCAGGGCCAAAAAGATCTCCTCTTTGGTCTGGAAATAATTGTAGATGGACGTGCGGGTAAACGTGGTCTTCGCCCCGATATCCCGGATGGTGATCTCCTTAAACCCCATCGTCTCATAGAGCGCCGCGCAGGCGTTGATGATCTCGTCCTTCCTCGCATTCGTCAATTCTTCTGAACCCTTCGGCATCGCTGTCCGTCCTTTCTTTCCCGGCCAAAGCCGCCCTGCATAGAGCGTCCCGCCCGTCCGTTATCCCCATTATAGGCGCTTTCTGACATAGTGTCAATTCAAAGGCTGCCTTTCATACAGGATTCTTCGCCCAGGTTTTTCGGATAGATTGACACGCTGTCAGAACAGTGCTATATTACAGGTGATGACATAGTGTCAGCACAGTATAGAAGTATAGAAAGAACCGTCATGAATCAAAAAATTCTGGTCGCTTATTTTTCCGCCACCGGCGTCACCGCTCGCACCGCAAAGGAAATCGCGGACGCCGTGGGCGCGGATCTGTATGAAATCCGCCCGCAGCAGCCCTATACGGCCGCCGATCTGGACTGGACGGATAAAAAGAGCCGCAGCACGCTGGAAATGAACGATCCGGCCTGCCGCCCTGCCATCGAAGGACCCGTGCAGGAAATGGATCCATATGATACCGTCCTGGTCGGTTTCCCTGTCTGGTGGTATGTGGAGCCCCGCATCGTGGATACTTTCCTGGAAAGCTATGACTTTTCCGGCAAAACCCTCATTCCCTTCGCCACTTCCGGCGGAAGCGGCATCGGCAAAGCGCAGGAAAGCCTGCAGGCCCACTGCCCTGCTGCCAGCTGGAAAAA
>CALWGP010000187.1 GCA_944380095.1 uncultured Lachnospiraceae bacterium
AAATTAATATTATATATCAGATTGAGTTCACCAATACTAAAAATAAAACGGAAAAATTCCGTGTAAAAGTCAATTCATTGCATCGCTTTGTCTCCTTTTCAGAGTTTTATCGAACGTTACCTCTTACAGCCTGCGGGTACTCTGATGCAACGAAGGCGGACCCTAACGATATGAATCAATACTACTCCTTAGAAGATCAACAAAAACACGAAGTTGTAGGTATTGAGGTAGAGCTCGTCAATTGGAAGGATCTTCAGCTAGAAAAAACAAGCCGATACATCAGTTTCCTTCTACGCCACCATCCGGAAGCGGCAGGACTCACACTTGACGCACACGGATGGGCCAACACTGCGGAGTTGATCGAATGCGTAAGTAAAACGCGTCATATCACCATGACACTGCTGGAACAGATTGTATCTACTGACGAAAAGCAGCGTTACGCATTCAATGCAGACAAATCGTTAATTCGCGCAAACCAAGGACACTCTATTCCAGTTGATGTCGAGTTAACTTCCTCTGTTCCTCCTGAAAAGCTATGGCACGGAACCGCAAAGAAGTATATGGAGAGCATCAATAAAAACGGATTGCTCAGTCAAACCCGACTATATGTACACTTGAGTTCCGACTATCAAACTGCCGTCACGGTAGGTCGCAGGCATGGCGAGCCAGTCGTGTACACAATTGATTCTGCTCAAATGTATGCAGACGGCTATATTTTCTATAGATCCGTCAATAACGTTTGGCTGACTAAAAACGTTCCACCTATTTATTTGCATAAAGAAGACTAGATCTGAGTCCAAAAAGCCAACCAGTAGCATGACTACATGGTTGGCTTTTTTATTTTTGGGGAGATGAGATGATATCCCGTCTCTAGTGCAACTGAAAATTTAGAGAACGATCGCGGAGATTTTGAAAGTACAGCGTTGAAAGTAGTAAGGAGGTGACACAATGAAATATCCCATGACAAACAATTGGTTGTCTTATCGTCGCATCTCAAATAATGAATACGAGGTAACTGACAACATAGATGGCTCTGTATACACGATGGGTTGTACAATAGCCAAATTTTCCAAACAGTTGGATGGACATAAAAATCCGTATGAGGTTGATAGTTTTCTTCCAACTGAAGATGTGCGAACAATGTTGTGTGAGTTGCATAAGAACGATTTGCTTCGTTCGAGTCGTGTTTTGGAATCGTCATTTGGATCGTTCTTATATACAATTTGGATTCCGCGATGGACACCGTTCCTGCGGATATTCGCCTTCCTTATGAATAATCTGTTGATCCTGTTTTGGTTCCCTTCTCTGGTTTGTGGAATCTATGTGTTTATTAAAAACATCCTTTTGATTGATATCGAAATCTCGCTGACAGGATACTTGCTTGGCCTTGTTGGAGGCATTTGCGTCCACGAACTGGCACATGCCTTTGCCGGCATCTCATACCGGGCTAAGGTATTCGAGTTTGGTATTGGAGTTCAAAACTTTATGCTGTGTGCGTATACGCTCCTAGAGAATTCAAATTGCAAGAGGCAACAGCGGATTCAGATAAATGCTGCGGGTGTTGAATCAAATCTTTTCATTGCAGGAGTATGTTTAATGCTGTGTGCAGCATTACCTCGATTCAGTCCACTCTTCTATTCGGCAGCAATTATAAATGTAAATTTGGGGGTTCTCAACCTGTTATGCTTAGGTGGTCTTGATGGTATGGCCATTTTAGCAGATGTTATCGGAACAGATGTTTTGTTATTCCTCGAAAATGCAAAGCGGATCGTATGCAGCAAGAGAAGACGTGTAAAGCTTCGGAAAAAGGGCCTTTGGGGTCATGCGTTAATTTTGACATCGTATATTATTTCCTTTTCTCAAATTGGATTTCCGCTTCTACTGTTACTCAATGTTGGGGGTATAATCTCATGCTTCATTTGAAGAGAAAGAATGCCGCGTTGAGAGCGTCTACTATCCTTTTACCTTTGTGTATGTCGGTTGCACCTTTGTCTTCCAAACCGGTAATCGGATCATTTCTCCTGTGTATAGCAATTTTTTTAGCTGCCACATTTGTCCCCGGTTTCAAACATTGGGAAAACCTTTCTGTATTTTTGATGGTGTGGCTATTTGGGATGCCAGTAAATCTGCGCTTAATTCTATTTATCCTTCGCTTCTTGGAGTTGCAATCCACGCTGACAGCTATCCTATATGGTGCCTTTATTGCGTTGTTACTATTCAGCGTTGAAGAAATTGTCTTTGGCGTATTCACTAGGCTGATATGGCGAAAACAATATAAGATTGTCTTTGACTAAGTATCGGGAAATCGACAAAAAACGATTACATTCTTCGGAGATTCTAAAAAATATGCGTAGACATTAGTGAAAGGAACAAAAGGTCCATAAAACAAATAAAGGAGGCTATCCGATAATGGATCACACGTGTCGTAACTGTGGTGGTTCTGGCAAGGCCACCTGCCCTCGCTGTGGCGGCGATGGGAAAATTCAGGGTGAAACCTGTTATTACTGCCAGGGAAGCGGAACCATCGAATGCAAGGCATGCGATGGTTCCGGCAAGATCGAAGACTAATAAAAGAACATAGGAGGTATTTAACATGACTAACTATCCCATTGATGATGCCCTTTCTGCTACCGAAGGAACTTTCGAAGTCGATCTGCTCAACAAGGTGACTGGTACAACCTATCCGCAGGCAGCTGTTTACGGCACCAATACGCTGGGCCAGGTTCTCTGCGAGTATGCTGTTGATATCGGTGTTAATCCGAATGACAGTAAGATCCTGTTCGAAAATAAGCGCACTGGCGCATCGACTAGTGATATGAACGAGACTGTTGAAGGGCTGGGCCTGCAGGAGGGTGATGTACTGGCAATCAGTGACAACGCCGGTGTAGCGGCAAACGAAGAAGCATTTGAAATCGATCTGCTCAACAAGGTGACTGGTACAACCTATCCGCAGGCCGCTGTTTACGGCACTAATACGCTGGGTCAGGTTCTCCGCGAGTATGCTGTTGATATCGGTGTGAACCCGAACGACAGTAAGATTCTGTTTGAAAACAAGCGTACCGGTGCATCCAGCAGCGACACGAACGAGACCGTTGCTGGACTGGGCCTGCAGGAGGGCGATGTACTGGCGATCAGTGATAATGCTGGCGTAGCGTAACCATGAGGGGGCTGACATGATGGAGACAGTATATATTCTTGTCGGCTTGGGGTTGGCTGTCTGCGGAATCATTGTTGCCTGTATAACCAAGAAGGGGCGCAGCAAAAGAACCAGAAATGTGCCCCCTCCACTCCCTCCTCGGGCCAACACAAATACTCACACATCGTTAGTCAGCCCACCTCTCACAAGGACAAGCAATTCTACCACAACGCGAACCCTTCCTCCCCGCCGCTCTTCCGCGTCGGCAATAGCTAATGCAAATCCAAGATCGGTGGAAGTAAACTGTGGGCCTCGCGGTGTAAAACCAACACAGTTTCCGTGTTGTCCCTTTGATAAGCAAAGGAATGTGCCCGGAGAACGGCAGGTGATCTTCTGGGACAGCGGGGCGAGTTGTTATCGCTGTTCCAGAGGACACCGGTTCAAGAGCAACGGGAAACTGCTCTGACAACACGAATTGAAAGGATGGTGTAGCATGCCCAATGTTATTTACAACGCATTAAAACTCTCAGAATACCGGCCGCTGTTCCATGCGCTTCGTGTGCTGATTATCGGCACGGGTGCTGTTGGTACACACATCATGGAATTTTTTGCAAAAATGGGACTTTCTCCCGATGCGATGGATTTCGATACCTTTACACTCGAGAATGCGGCAAAGCACAGCTGCCTTGTTCGCACGCCGGATGATGCTGGTCGAAACAAAGCAGAATGTACATCAGACCGAGTACAGCCATTGCTCGATGATGGTTGCTCATCTAACGGAATCGACGGTGACCTCTGTAAGCTCGGCCCTGAAGCGTTCTCTGACTATGACTATGTGGTCGCTGCTGTTGATAATTTTGACGCCAAAGTGCTTCTGAATGAGTTGATCCGTCAGCTCCCGGAAGATCGGAGACCGATTGTTATTATGGACGGAACTCATGATGAGATGGCTCAGAGCGTTATCCTTGACAACACCGAGTTTTGCCTCCGCTGTCTGATCGATGAAAACTGGATGAAGGACAGCAGCATCAGAACATCATGCACCGGTCCGCAGGTCAGGCAAATTGACGGCGTCAATGAAATCGTCCGCACATCAAACCTTGCCAGTTCAATGGCTGCCCATCTCAGTGCTGAACAGCTTAGGGCCAGTGTCGTTGGGAACGATGGTGTGATGAATCGTAGGTTGACCTATACTGCATACCCGCATCTGGAACTGAGTTCTTCTCACCCTATGCGGAAGCGTAACTGTCCCGGCTGTGCAATCCATCCGCCTGCAAAGATCGAATGGCTTCACGGCAGTGTCATGGAAGTCACACTGAAAGACGCTATAGCACAGATTTCCGCCATCCTCGGTACGACTGATTTCGAGTTGTCTGTTCATCGCCTGAACTATAGAAAGGTCGTTCATGCTGGTTTCATCGCAGACGATGTTTGTCATTCATGCGGAGCCCCTATCAGAGTGATGCAGCACGAAGGACGCGTTTTTCTCGAAGATCTGCTGTGTGATGAGTGTTCTTCCCAGGGAAAGCACGCCTACCACGACGCGGCCTTTTCTCACGGCGAGATTTTGCACGCTTTTGAACCCGGAAGCCGGGAAGATATCCAAAACATGTCGCTCTACGATCTCGGCTATCCTCTTGGCGCTCACATTGAGGTGATTCAGCGCAACGGTGCGATTGACTTCCTGGACACCGAAAAGATCACCAAGACGGTATTTGCTTTCGACGAGGATCATCTGAAAATGCACGACATTCATAAACTCTAAACAGGAGGTTCGATATGAGTTACACAACCAACTACACCGATGAGTATGGTCACACCAGAGAAGTCTCCATTACCGAAGAAGACTCTGCTGAAGCTCTGAAGAACGATTACCAGGAAATCGTTCGTAAATACAATCCCAAGTATGTGACGATCCAGAGGGTTCAGGCGAAAGCCGGAGAGGCTATGCACCTTAAAGTTACCGTCAAAGCCCCTTCGCATTATCTCACTACCAACGAGGACTCCTCCCCGAAGGCATGCGAGTCTATGACAGCGGATATCATCTGCTATCCCGGTTATCCGTTGAAGTCTATCTCGGCCGTATATGCCAAGGATCACTATCTTGCAAGCCCAAACGTATTCCGTTCCGGTAATGCCTGCATCGACACTTGGATTCCTTTTACCAGCTCGTTAACGACAGTAGTTGACAAGCTTGTTCATGATATGATTCATGACCCTACCGTAACCAGGTACGACAGTATGGCAAATAGCAGCGTGGCTCAGTGGCACAAGGATGGTGTAGCTGTAGGTAGATTTCCCACCATTGCTCCCAAGCTGCTCTATGCTCTGGAGGTAACGAAACTTCCGCCTCGCAGAGTAGATAGCAAGCCGCTGGTAACTCCGCCGCCTCTTCCTGGCAGACATCATTAAGGAAGGAGAACGAACATGACTGACTATACCCCTATGCCTACTAGACGCCCGGTATTGCCCAAAACATATCCGATCTGCTCGTTGAAAAAAGCAATGGATATTATCAACAGCAAGTGCGGTGACGTCTCCATATTGGAACGCCATGGTAAAGGCTCTAATAAGGTACTCATTCTGCCGGAAGCTATGCGCGAGCTCGAAGTGATGATCTCGTATGGAAGACGATCTCCTATGAATGTAAACGAGCAGAAATACGCTGGATACGGTCATCATTTGATGACTGAAAACGGATACATCATTACAGTTGTAAAACACTTTATCGAGATTCAGACAATGAATCGAAACGCTGTGGGAGCATCTAATCTGGGACCGAATGGTGAATATAATCCTGGCCTTGATTTTCTTGAGTACCATCGTGAAGAGTTCTTAAAATCCGAAGCAAAGTATAATACCGATGCTTTCGGACATCAGGTTGATCCCTTTCTGAAACTTTGCGGCCCTTCGGAGTTTGTCTTGGAGGGACATACGCACCCTGATCTTGGCGTTTTTTACAGTGGAACCGATAAAACAAGTGGAGCTGCTCGCGCCGC
Source organism: uncultured Lachnospiraceae bacterium (assembly GCA_944380095.1). GTDB lineage: Bacteria > Bacillota > Clostridia > Lachnospirales > Lachnospiraceae > Gallintestinimicrobium. The sequence goes on from CALWGP010000187.1 coordinate 6,136, forward strand.
ATCATCTCCTGTTTGCATCTTCGTATGTGATCCGATTCGCAAGAAAATGCTTGGCAGTATTGGGAAAAATTTCGATGATGCAGAGGTCATTGTATATTCGCACAGCAAGCCTGTACAGGAGGATTACAGCGACGATAGACGACTGATTCCTCCGGCAGATGAGATTGTGCGTCTTACCAGTCAGTGTCTTCGCACCCGTGGATACTCGGGAAATATTCGACTTCACACTCGGTTTGACGGTAAGGGATGCCTCAAAATCAAACTCGTAATTCCAAAGAGTAAACGGAGTGAAAATCTATGAAAAAAGTACCGGAGAAGCAGGATTCAGAGTATTATCGAAGATTACTTTCGCCTCAAGGGAAAGCTTTCTACGACCGCATCTATGCTCAGCTTCTCCGTGGAAACTACTCGGGGGAAACAAGCTTTTTGATAAACAAGCGTGAAACAGCTACTTCGGATTGTTTTGCTGCGTACAAAGCTATCAGAGATGACCACCCGGAGTTTTTCTTCCTTGGATTCCAAAGTGAATTTACATGCTGCGGACAGATGGGCACCTTGAAGTATCCAATTCTGTATTCGGCAGATATTATCGCAAGAATTCAACAGCAAATGCGAAAGAGTATTTATCGTATTGTACGAGGAACTGCTCATCTGCAAGTGATAGATCGCGAGGCGCTTGTTTACGAGCGTATCGCAAGGAAACTCTCTTACAACAATCATAGTGATGTAAGAGACCATAATATTGTAGGCCCGATCTTGATGTCATCCGGAGTGTGTGAGGGGCACAATGCCTTGCTGCTATTATGTTTTAGGCGGATTGGAATCCCGTGCATTAAGGTCTATGGAAAAACAAAAACCGATGGATGGCATTGCTGGACGATTGCCTGGATTAATGGCACTCCCGTTCATTGTGATGTTACCTGGGACAGTTCTGAAGATGGAATTATGCGCTTTGACTACTTTAATCTATCAGACGAACAAATATCTTGCGATCACTATGAATTTAAAAGTGCTATTGTACCTGAGTGCAAATCAGAAAACTGGAACTACTATCGATATAATGGGCTCAGTGTAAATTCCTTCAAAAGCCTTCGAAGCCGTATTAAGTCAGATTCGTTGGCTGCCACATTGCCCATCCTAATTCACTTTAACTATTGCCCTCCTGCTGGTGATTATCTGAAAGAGGTTAAAAAAGCATTTTCTGCTGAGCAGATATACGGAAAACACGAGCTATATTTTCACCCAGGTCTGAAAAACCTGGTTATAAAGAAAGCCTAATTCACAAAGGAGATGAAGCTATGTATCAATCCATAATCAGAGATCCTGGAGGAGAAGGACTTATTCGTATTCAGCCGGACATTTGCGGACAGCACACCACAGTCGTCAATGGCAGCATCCTTATTGTTCCTCCCGGGACTACCGCATTTGTAGCAATAAATGGCATACTCACCCATCCGTATGGTCCGGGCAGGTATGAAATTCTCACTGGTGTTGATCCCTTTTTTGTAAGGCTTAGAAACGCATTAACTCATGGTGACTCCGGAACATCCGTATCTGTGTTCTTTGTTGCTACGGAAAAATCTAAGTTTATTAAACTTGGGACGGGCGAATTTCCTTTCCGCGAACATCGTTTTAACCTTACTATGAAGGCACTCGCTTCATGCAATCTTTCCGTTTCAATCGTAGATCCGTTGAAGGTTCTTCGAAAGTTGGTCGGAAGCTACAGTTCTGCTTTTTCTTGCGATGACATTGATCCCTGTATTGAGCAGATGGTTCTTTCTCCGGTAAGAGAAGCTCTGTCTAAAGAAATTGGCAAGCTTGATGTCACTGAATTTAACAGCAAGCTTTCACATATCGGCAGTCTGGCTACGCCGACAATTAAAACAGGACTCTTTGAATATGGTATCAAGCTGGAGAGATTTGATATCGCAGCTATCAACATCCCGGAAACTGAGATTTCTCGACTTAAAGCACTGGAGCAGGAATATGCCAGCGGCAAAACCAGAACGGATATTGAGCTTGATAATCTTCAAAGAGTTTGGAACGGAAATGTTAGCAACCGCACTTTGAGCGAAATGATGACAGGGATTCCATCTCGCGGACAAGCTCCCTTTAGCGGTAATTCAAATGCAACCTGCAGTAACACCGGAGGAATGGCATCAATGATGATGGAGATGATGATGCTGACGCAGATGTTTCCTAAACTGCAAGAGCCTATTTCCGAGATGGCCAGGCACACAGATATGTTTGGCAACTCCTCAAATAGCGCACAAGAGAATACTTCGTCTGCAGATTCGCCTCCACCTATGCCCAATCGATACAAGCGTTGCCCGTCTTGTAACGGGAATGTGACACGAAACAACAGCGTATGTCCTATTTGTGGATACAGATTCAATGAAAGGAATGATTAAAATGGCAAACAAAGACTACACTTTAATCCCCGTTCTTGCTGCAATCATCTTGATTCCCCAGCTCCTGTTTTGGTGGCTTGCTCCCGAGGCAGCGGTGGCACGTCTGGCAGTATACATTGGAGGCTCCATTCTGACGTTGGGCATTCCGGTCGCATATTTTATGACATACTGGAAAAGCAATCTCCGCAAATCGGCAGGTTTGTCGATTGTTTCCTTCGTGCTTGAAATTGCCGTTGTTGTCATTTCTGCACTGCTTCTGGGCATAAATGCTACCGTAAGAACGACCGTGTTTTCTTTTGTAATTACTGCGCTGACGGCTCTCATCGTATTGCTTCCTATGATTAACTCCGCATTGAAAGCGGAAAGACAGGGGGTATACTCTGCAAATCTCCCCGTTGAATCGAACGAACGATCGATGTCCGATGATCGTAGCCATGATGTACATGCAACAGGGCTGCATTCTCAACCCGCTGTTCCAGCCCATACATCGCGCCAAGGACAGACCAGCAAACCTTTGCCTCCCAGAAATCGATAATTGACTAGTGCAAACAGAGAGGTGGTGATCCTATGGAACGAATCTGTAATCGGTGTGGCTGTTCTAGTTTTCACTATAATCGCAGCAGAATGAGAATGGAATGCGATTTGTGTGGAACTCCGGTCTATGATGCTCAGCAGGATCAGCAGTTGATGCAGTTTGATAGAACCTACTCTCAAGCAATGAGCCATCTGGCTGCCGGCAACTGGAATCAGACTATTGGTATCTTGAAGCCCTTGCTTACGCAACATCCTACCGAAAAAAAGCTGTATATAGCTATTTTGAGGGCAGCCACAAAAGATTACCAAGATATCAGTATGGATAATACAACAGACAGATCTTCTGCCTCTGATGCATGGGACAAGTTAATCAGACTTAATGGCGAAACGGGTGAAATGATTCGATATTGCAGGCGAAGATATGAGAAACACCGTGAGGAACTCGAAATGCAGAAGAACAGACTACTGGCATGGTTATTTGCTGCGGCAATTTGCTCGGGCATTGCAGGGTTCCTCATCGGTATGTCATATTATTTTGGAGCGGTGGTATGTACAGGCGGGCTGATTGGTTGCTTGTATAAAGTCGTCAGTTATCACCCGATTAAGGTAATCAAGCAGCTCACCAGTGCCGTGCCAGATTACCGAAACAACCCATTCATATAGGAGGTTATGATGAAGAAATTTTATGATAGCGGAGAATACTTTGTCATGTCTTCATATCGGATCACAGCTGTGCCTATTACGGAAGATAACGAAGCGAGTATCGGTATTGCGAAAACAATTTGTGAAGATGCTTGTTATCTATCGTCAGAAGGAAATGGGCAAACCGCCATTGAGATTATCCGCATTGCTGGAACACATACAGGCAGCAGAATACAACATCTGCTCATTGTCAGAACGCATGATGCATCTGAAAAGAATTGTGTCATTCGACAGGAAGCACTTGCAAAAGGTATTATTTCAATACTTAATCAAAACGGATATAAAGTTGATGAGATATCTTTTGATGCTTATCGGAAGCTCCATATGAATTTGAAATCAGAATCCGCATGGGCACTGAAAAAACAAGCTATACAAGAGTATGGTGTGCAAGGAACATATAGGTCTCCCCCTATCGTCGAAGCCGTCGATTGGAAAAAAATATACTCTTCAGTAGATGGTTCCGGATGTAGCCTGTGCATTCAGATTATTCCATCCTTGCTATCTGAAGGGGAACATAGTCTCGTTGCCAAAAATGCAACGCAGTGTTCACAAGCTGTGGATGGTATTGTTCCAAATATGCGAGATAGTCTTGCAGCATCATCCGCAGACAGATGGAAACGCCTTGCACAAAACGCATTACATCCGTTCGCTGAAGTTAATATTATGGTGTTAGGAGCCGTGGCTAATGCTGCTTTGGTTACAGCAAGAATAAAGCAGTCGGTTTACGAGTCTTCTTTCAATACAGTGGCTATCCCTGAATTTAGTTCGTACAGCATTTACAACCAGCCTTGGAAAATAGCCTTTGCATTAAGAGCAAATCATGATTCGGGGTTAAAAAAATGGACCTCAGATGAAGTTTCGCAAATTTTCCAACTGCCTACACTGAATGGCTATTTCATTGGAATAGAAGGAAATGCGTTCTCAAAAATGCCAGAAGCCGAACTCTTACCGGAAACCTTAAATGGGGCGTTCACCGAAAGCCTTCGTTTGGGAAAATCCATTTTTTCGTCTCAGAATATTTCCTTGCCGTTTGAACAATTTTTACTGCATACTGCTATTCTGGGGAAGTCGGGCGTTGGCAAAACAACTCTTCTAAAGCAGATGATTACTCAATTTCGTCAGTGCAATATTCCTGTTTTGATTTTGGAGCCCGTGAAAAGAGAATACCGCGATATGATCAACAGCATGGGCAACACAAAGGTATTCACTGTAGAAAGACCCATAACTCCGCTTCTTATCAATCCGTTCTATGTGCCTGATAGAGTTTCTCTTGGCGAATATCGAAGTAGTTTGCTGTCCGCATTTAAGGCTGCGTTTTCTCTGCCTGACCCATTACCGGCGCTCTTTGAAAAAGCCATTTCAGAAGCGTATCTGCTGCACGGCTGGACGGATAGGAGCAAGAGCTCCGATCCGGACATCACTGTTTTTGATATGGTAGATTTCATCCATGTTTTCAAACAAGTGATCATCAAATCAAGTTACAGTAACGAAGTTAAAGGTAATATGATGTCCGGTGGTGCTTTTAGGCTCCAGAGCCTGGTTGAAAGATGCCCCCGCACGTTTGACACAATACATTCTACAGCAATCGAGGATTTGCTGTCAGGTTGTTCAATTGTAGAGATGGGATGTCTTGAACCGGAACAGAAATCTCTTATTTCAGCGCTGACACTCATAAGCATCTTGGCTTACCTGAAGGTTACAAGAGAAAGTGATGCCAATCTGCGTAACATCATTCTGATTGATGAGGCACATGCACTTTTAGACCAAGGTGAAGGCGCAACGCAAGAAGAAAAAGCATTAAACAGTACCATGACACAATTGATGATTAATGTCATTACGGAAATTCGTGCATACGGTGTTGGAATTGTTTTTTCGGATCAGACACCTTCACGAGTTGGCGGTCGTATGCTTGATAATGTTGATAACATTATTTCATTCCGTTTAAGCGGAGAAGAAGCAGAAATGCTTAAGCAACATATTGGAGAAGATGAACGCGTTTGTGATGTACTCCCTCTAATGGAAACTGGCGAATTTGTTTTGAAAAATCGTTTTATTGGGTCTGCACTTCCAATTAAAACGGAATATGATCCAAGGGAAACAAACGGGAAACATGTAACCGATGCACAGATTGTAAATATACAGTCAAGATACTTGGCAACTCATACAAAGGATTACTGCCCGTTTGCATTGTGTGAGAGCGTTGGGTGTAAGCACTGCGCACTTTCTATTAGGGAAGAAGCGAACAAATGTGCAGCACAAATATTTTCTGAGCGATACGCTAAAATGAAAACGCCGGAGGAAATAGCCGCACATATTATCAAACTCCCCAAGGTTCTATTACCTCGCCTTTTCGAAGACACTAAGGAACTCTTTTTAAAGAAATGTAGCTGTGTTGCTATCCATCTATTAAGACGCTGCTATTTGGAAAAAGATATTTCTTTTAGCCAGTCCGCTGTTATGACGCTTCTGGCGGATATGAACAAGCAGTTGCAAAGAAAGGAGATTTTGCAATGAGTGAATTTGAAAGCAATTCAGCGGAATTTGTGGAAATGACTTCCTCTGAACTTCCAGATACCACAGCTTGGGATAAATTCGATACCGAACAAATTGACGGTATTGATGTCAAACCAATGCCAGAACCATCCAGCTTTGATTTCGATGGGATATCTCTTCCGTCAGAAGCCGAAAAAGCAGCTGACTATGCACGATCCTATGGTTTTGATAAGGCTGCTGATTATATTGAACGTCATTACGATGGCGACGAATTCGTTCCAGGGAACCCCATTCCTATAACAACGAGGAATATGGCTTTGGATGGAACTATGTCCGACAACGGGGTTTTGTTCAAAAGGCGAACAGCAGAACTTGCAGACGGCTTATCTATAGAAGGTGTATTCCCTGACTTTGAAAGCAGACATCATGTTGAGCTGGGACGTGCGGCAAATGACATGAGCATCCACCAACAATTTAGCGCATGCAAAGAAGATTTCCAAGAGCACATGTATGATGATCCTGAAAAAATCCGAGGCATATCATTCGGTGCTATGGAGAAAATGGATTTGCCGCAGGGGTACACACCGGAAGGATATACCTGGCAGCATAATCCAGAGACAGGAAGTTTTGATTTGGTCTCAAAAGATGACCATTCTGTAGGGCATACCGGAGGTAATGCTTTATGGGGAGACTAATCGCCTTAATTATCAGAAGAGTTTTACGTATGCACTTGATCGTAGCATTTCCATATCTTACAACTGGGAAAGAATGATTTTCGAGGTGCAATTGCAGTAAGGAGAAGAGCTGTGGGAGATTATTCTGAACTTCAAATGGAGATTGATGATTAGGCCCAGCATGACATGAAGGTCGGTTTACGGGCGCGGATGCGACAAAATAGAATAGAAAATTCATGAAGCGGGAGAAAAACTCCCGCTTTTTTTGTTGAGATAATTTTTGCTTATGCGTTGTAAATGTCAGAAAGGCCATGTAACAGCAAAAACCTTTTGGAGAAAAAAAGAACCAAACGTTGTAATTAGTACAAAAGAAAATTTGGAGGTGACAGCAATGGAAACTAACTTTATTTATAAAAGCATGGATATCAAACCGACTGAAAAATCTGGTCTGCTAATCTCGAGAACCAAAATTTGGCTGCCAGAAGAAGACATTGTGCAGTTACCTTCGATTATTCTCCCCACTAAAGGTATGGATTATGAAACCGTGGGGCAAATCAAGACGGATATTTGCATTCCTAACTACAATATCATTTATGGAGGTCCTAAGAAATGAGTCATGCAATGTTTCCCGATATTGTGACGAACATTAATGGTCATGATCAGTCTACCAATACTTTCAGTTTTGACTTTGAGAAGAACCGTATCATTTACATCAATGGTGAGGTAAACGATCTCGTGGCACTGTCTGTGATTTCTCAGTTGAGATATTTGGACGCAAAGTCCGACGATGACATTACTCTGATCATTAACAGTCCTGGTGGTTCTGTTACTGCTGGTATGGCCATCTATGACTGTATGAAGCACGGCATTCACTGTGATGTTATTACCCTTGCAACCGGAATGGCCGCATCGATGGGAGCATTTCTGCTTGCCGCTGGTACTAAAGGCAAGCGCTATGCGACGAACAACGCAGAAATTATGATTCACCAGCCTCTTGGTGGAGTCCAGGGACAGGCGACCGACATTTCTCTGGTTGCGGATCACATTCAGTACATTAAGAAGAAACTGGCGTCTATTCTTGCGGAAGAATGTGGAAAAACGCAGAAGAAGCTGATGCACGATACCGAACGTGATAACTGGATGAGCAGTGCAGCGGCAAAAGAGTACGGCTTAATTGATCATGTCGGATATCCTAATGAAAATATGGAGGTGCGCTATGACTACTAATCACACGAAGCTTCCCATCGGCCTTACGGATGCAGTGGCCGCAATCAAGAAGAATATCGATCAGGCTCATATTTACCACCGCTGTGGACTGAAGCCACCGCATTATATCATCAATCTCGATGCGGGCAACGGCCAGACGACTCTTACCGAGTATATCGCAACTTCTTACGCAGACTATGGCGTGCGCCACTTTGGCGGACTGGATATGTTCTTGGAATACACGCTTGACGGTTCCATGGAGCAGTTGAAAAGGGTCTTTGCAGATATCAGGGCTTGTGCCGTATACACGAACGAGTATGAAGGCGTTATTGCTATGGATATTTCTAAGTTGGTCAATCATGTGAATGAAACTCAGCTTGACGTATTCATTAGTGAGATCTCCAAGATTTCCCCTTCTGCAACGCTTGTGCTCTTCGTGCCTTCTGCAATGAACCGGAATATTGCAACTCTCATGGGTCGCATCCGCGAAGCTCTTGATGATGTAGAGATTCTTAACATCAAACCGTATATTCCTGAGGACCTCGTGGAAATCATCAAGGGCATGATCACTGATGCAGGTGTTGTAATCGATGAAAGTATTGAGTTTGATAAATTTCTTCTCAATGCTGTCATCGACGAACATATCACTAATGTAAAATCTGCGAAGAAGCTCAGTCAGGTAATGGTCAAGAACGCCAATTTTGACAGCTTTCTTCCTAAGTTGGGCATTGTGGAGATTGAAAAGGCTTTCTCTGTAGGAATCAGAGAAAAGAAGGAGGTAAAGTAATATGAGAAGTGATCGTTGGTCTACTCCCTCCGAGGTAAAACGTGTGCTTTGCCCGAGCGGAAAGCACGGGATGGGTGGTCTTGTTCTCTTTCATAACAACGGCAAAAACTGGGTTTATCCTAACGAAGGACATGAAATTTTGCTGGGTGTGAGTGGCAGTGGCAAGAGCCGCCGCGGAACGATCCCCATGGTTAAGAGTTTTATCGAGTCAGGTGAATCCTTTGTTGCGATGGATCCGAAGGGCGAGATTCATTATCACACAGCCGGTGATGCCGAAGGTAAATATGTAATCCACGTCATTGACTTCAGACATATCTTTGAGAGTGAACGGTGGAACCCGTTGGCTGCACCGTATGAGCATTTCGTTAGCGGTGATCCGGTGAGAAAGCAGATTGCCCTCGAAATGGTTGATGAACTCGCACATACTTTGTATGCGGTCAGCGACAAGGCTGATCCGTTCTGGCCCGAGTCTGCGCGCTCCGTATTTATCGGAGCAACCTACGCTTTGATGATGCTGGGTAAGCCGGAACAGGTCAATATGGCTGGTGTCTATCAGCTTATCGCTCGAGGTGAAGAGCGTTTTGGTGCCAATACGGTATTGAAGGAGTTCGTAGAAAGCCTGCCTATCGATTCTGTTGCTTCTATGTTGCTGCAGAGCTATGTTAGTACTGCCTCGGATACTCGCGCTGGTATCAGATCCACTTTCCTAGAGGGGATCTCCATGTTCGCTCGTAGTGATGGCCTTATTTCTATGCTGGGTGCTGACGATCTGCATATTAACAGCCTCGATGGTGAAACTCCTACTGCAATCTACATCATCCTGCCGGACGAAAGCCCTATTTTTGATTCTATTGCTGGTGTGCTTTGCAGCCAGATCATGGGACATTACGTCAGGCTTGCTCAGGATAAATATAATGGCAAGCTGCCTCGTCGTTTGAATGTGTGCCTCGAAGAGCTCGGAAACATTGGCAAGTCCATTTCCTCTCTGGCGCACTTGATGTCTGCGGGTCGTTCTCGTAATATCCGCTGCCAGCTTGTCTTGCAGAGCCTTTCTCAGTTGGATACGCTTTATGGTCCCAGCGAAGCGAGCACAATCCGTTCGAACGCTGATGTCCTCATCTCTTTCAGAACCAATCATTGGGAAACACTCAACGAACTTTCTCATAAGTGCGGAGAGCGAGAGGTAGAGGGAAACAGTCATGTTTCCCGTGAGAGCCTGATTACTCCTTCTCAGCTTGCTGCTATGAAAACGGGCCAAGCATTGGTGATGATCTCCGGTCATATTAAGTTCATTACGTGGCTGCCTGACTTCACTGAGATGTTCGATTGCAGCAAGTGGAAAGCACCGAAGCGTACCATTCGCAAGGCCGGCAAACAAGTTGAGGTGTTTAATATCAAGGAGTACGTACAGGAAGTAAAAAAAAAGAAAATGCGCGAACTGATGGGAGAAGATCAGAACTCTTCCCTAGAGCATCCCAGCCCCAGTCTTCCCGTGACTCCTCGTGGCTCGATGACTGGCTCGGATCCTAAGAAGGATAAGCAGGATGAGGAATCTGGTTTTGATGTAGATTCTTTGATTGCAAAGATTGACGCAAAGATTGCGGCACTTGAAGCAGAGGAAGCAGCTGAAAAAGCAAAAGCTGAAAAAGTGGCAAAGAACTGGGGAGTAATCCTTCTCGCTGCCGGCGAGTCTAAGCTTGCAGTGATCAAAGCTATCAGAGAGCACACCAAGATGGGACTCAAGCAGGCAAAGGATATTGTTGATCATCTTCCCCACACTTTTACGTTTCGCAGTGAAAAGAAAGCTGAGCAGGTGGTCAACGCAATTTCCGATGCTGGTGGCATTGCTATTTCTGGTATTGCTGATTGTGATGAAGATGACGATGAGTAATTAGTTTGAAAATATACTTGGCATCAGGGCATCACGGTACTCAAATTTATTTTTTGAAATATCATGAGTTAGAAACGGGGGTCAATCCCAAATTCTGTGTAAAGTCCATTTCGGGTGCGAATAGAGCAAAATTTATTTGTTGCGGCAGCAGGCTTGTCCGGCTGCCGCCGTGGTAACAACATAACGCCGGTGGGGGTGGATGTCAAGGGCGGCGAAGCCGTTCATTTTACCCTTGACGTCCGCCCCC
>CALWGP010000188.1 GCA_944380095.1 uncultured Lachnospiraceae bacterium
ATGGTCCTCGTTCTGAAAAAGGACGACGACAAAGGCGATGAGACTTTTATCAAGGCATGGCTTCGTGCGCATTATGCAGAAACCATCCGTGAAACCAAGGCCGGTGCGGTCAACAAGGATTTTGATATCATTGGTGGCTCCTTCCACAAATGGGTCCGTGATGAACGTGATAAGCTGGGATTGGATTCTTCTGCAGATTTTGAATTGTTTATAAAGAAATTTGCTAAATTTGCAGAGGTTTATCAGCGTATCCGTCAGGCAGAGACTACTTTCGCCGAGAACACAAAATACGTATACTATAACGCTCAGGTGAATTTCACCTTGCAGCCCCAGATGCTTCTTGCGCCTATATGCTACGAGGATTCTTGGCCTGTAATTATTGAAAAAATCAACCTGACAGCAAGATTTATCGATATTCTTATCGTATCCAGAGTAACTAATTATCGTTCCGTGGACTACAGTACCATCAAGAATTTTGTATTCAATGTGACGAAGGATATTCGTATGTGCGATGTGGCTACACTGAAACAGAAGCTGCAGCAGCAATACGATAATCTGGATTTCAAGCCTGAAGTGGCACTGCCGGATTTGGGACTGAACAGTTTTACCAAGAAGTACATCAAAAACATTCTGGCCCGTGTTACCGGATTTATCGAAGAAAGCACTGGCGTTGCGTCCAACTACTGCAACTACATGAACACTCAAACTAAAAATCCGTTTGAAATTGAGCATATCATCACTGACCACTATGAGTGGTTTACTGATGAGTATACAGATCAGGAAGATTTCAGACGCTGGAGAAATAGTATTGGCGCTCTGTTGTTACTGCATAAGAGCATCAATGCCAGCTTGAACGATTCCCGCTATGGCTACAAGTTGAGTAAATATTGCTCAAACGAAGGTAATATCTATACCGAGTCTTTGGGCCAACTTGCATATCAGAACAATCCGAAATTCAAGAAATTTATTGCTGACAACGGCCTGAATTTCAAGGCTTATGACCAGTTTGGTAAAGCCGAAATTACGGAGCGTGTTGCCCTGCTGGTGCAGCTGGTACGCTTGGTTTGGAACGACGAAATGTTTAAGTAAAATGATAGGAGGTGGCCAATCATGATGATAAGTCCAGAAGGATACTACGAGGAATACCTAAAAGGAAAATCAGCAGAACAAATAATGACAGCTATTCGTGGCTTAAAGAAAGAGATGGGCCACCTGAAAAATACGATGGAGCATCCAGACTATGGTGAACAGCCGGTAATTCATCCGAGCGAATCTACCCGTTTGTGGTGTACTCGCTTGTATCTTGAGAGGGCTAAGGAAGCCTTAACAGCAGCGGGAGGAACATACAAACCATCACAGGGTGAGTTGAAGGCCGCCGATTTCGATGCTAATATTCCGAATATTAAGAAACTGGTATTTTCAATCGGTGGTTATTTTGGTGGCTATGAAACTCGCACTTACACATTGGATGAGGAACGGCTGTATTTGGATGTTGAACATTCGCTGTTTCTGAAACCGACCAATCTCGATATTGAGCCAGATTATCCTTGTAGCAAAGATGAGTTCCTTGACGGTCTTCGTGAGTTGCACATTGGAGAGTGGCGCAGCAAATACGATCTGCGTAGATTTGGCTGTATGGTGTTAGATGGAACACAGTGGGAATTGGAGATATACTTTTCTAATGACCACAAGGCAGTGAAAATCTACGGAGATAATGCGTATCCATATAATTTTGACCGATTTCAAGAGCTGCTCGGAATAGAACTGGATGAAGAAACAGACGATGATTGAGAAATAGATAGAGACTTAGGAGGTGACAGTATTGAGCATAACATTTGACAGCAAGGAGCGCATTGCACGTTCAAATATCTATTCGATTTTTGGCAAATTGCTCCGCCGCTGTACCCAGAAAAATGACGATGGAAAGGTTCTTCTTTGCGAAGCAGGATTGTCAAGCTTGGTCGAGGATTATGCGTTCAGATTAAATCCCTATTGGTATAATAGAGGATACCAAAATAACAATGACCAGTATAATCCTGAATATGTATGCTTGTTGTTATGCCAAGAAATCGAAGCATCAGAAGATGCATTACTCAGATTTCTTAATGTAATTTTGAGCCATACTCATCGTATCGAAGATGGTGAGATGGATAAACTCACAAACTATCTCGGAATAATCGGTTACGAAATCGATGTTAAAGCAGTAGAAGATGAGTATTGGACGACTTACACATATTCTCTTATACCTTCGTCAGACGGAACAACGGAAAGAAGTAGTGATATATCTTATTTGCGTTCTATGCTATCTATGCATCATAGTGAGTCGCTTCACCTATATGATGAGGCAACAACGAATTTTGGGAATGCACAGTATATAAGCTGTATTGATAATTGCCGTTCCTTATTTGAGAGTTTCTTCAAAAAATTAGATCCGGTAGATAATGATTATGTAAAGGGGATTTTGGCGGCAACAGGAGAAACTGTGATTGACAATGGTGCATCACTAACTTCCATAAAAAAGATATACACCTATTGGATAAATAATAAATCTGGCGCAAATCGTTTCCGTCTATTTCAGACGATGTATAGTGCTATGTCTGGATTAGGGCCTCATCACGAAGATACTCCCTCACGGGAAGATGCTTTGCTGCTATTCAGATTCGTTGAGGATACTCTTTTATGGTGCTTCCGAAAAGGAATCAATTGTTGATTTTAAACCTTTTAATTTTGGCATACTTTTTAATTTTACCTATTCCGGGCCTGCTGGATTGACTTCCGGCACCGTCCGCTTCGGGTAAAACAACGACAATAGAATAAAAAAGCTGGGCTTCCACAGACAGCAAATGCTCGTGAAAGTCCAGAAAATCAAGCCTTTTTCGGTATTTTCACACCGGAGAAGGCTTTTTCTTTTGTATCAAAGATAAGGTCTTGATAGATCCGGCCTGCGGCAGCGGCGGGATGTTCGTTCAGACCGGAGACTTTGTGGAGCGTACCGGGATGCTGGCTAACAACACCATGACTTTCTACGGTCAAGAAAAGGTGGAGTACAACGCCCAGCTGTGTCTGATGAACCTGGCGATCCACGGCCTATCCGGAGTCATCAAGTCGGGGGACGAGGCCAACACCTTTTACCACGACGCCCACAACTTGGACGGCTGCTGCGACTACGTGATGGCCAACCCGCCCTTCAATGTGGACAAGGTGAAGGCAGAATCGGCCCAGAGCGCAGGGAGGCTGCCCTTTGGGATGCCAGCGGTCAACAAGAATAAGGAGGTCAGCAACGCCAACTATCTGTGGATCTCCTATTTCTACTCCTACTTAAACGAGCACGGCAGGGCCGGGTTTGTGATGGCCTCCTCTGCCACCGACAGCCAGAGCAAGGACAAGGACATCCGAGAGAAGCTGGTGCGCACCGGCCACGTGGATGTGATGATCTCGGTGGGCAACAACTTTTTCTACACCAAGAGCCTGCC
>CALWGP010000189.1 GCA_944380095.1 uncultured Lachnospiraceae bacterium
TTAAACTTACACCAGGTTTATATGTAGGAGTAACTTTACCAATAGTTTTTGAAACCTTATTTTTCAAAAAATCTTCCACTGTTTGTATAGGTGCATAATAATTACTTCCACCTAACTTAAATGCTTTTTCTTCTAAATTTTTTTGAAATTCTATTCCTCCTAGTGGAGAATTAGTTGAAAAATCATTAGGAGTAATATTGACTAAAATAGCACTATTTGCATTTTCTCCATCACGTAAAAATTCACTCATTCCATTTGTTACAATAGTATTTTCTTCACTAGATGAAGGGATAACTGTTCCTCCTGGACACATACAAAATGTATAACAAGAGCGATTATTATATTTTGAATGATATGCTAATTTATATTCTGCTGAAGGTAATTCTAGTTTGGTTGTAGTTCCATATTGTGATTTATTAATTAATTTTTGTAGATGTTCAATACGAACTCCAACTGAAAAGTTTTTAGGTTCTATGTAAATTCCTTTTTCATATAGTTTATAGAAAGTATCTCTACTACTATGTCCAATAGCTAGTATTAGTGTATTTGTATCGATTTTATCTATATTTCCAGTAAGTACATTTTTATATATAGCCTTGTAAATAGTATTATTTTTAATTTCAAAATCTATTAATTTACTATTAAATAAAATAGAACCACCTTTAGAAAGTATGTAATTTCTCATATTTTTTAAAATGTTTATTAAATAATCTGTTCCAATATGTGGTTTAGATAAGTATAAAATTTCTTTAGGAGCACCGAATTTTACAAATGTTTCTAATACTGTTTTGCAATATGGTGAATTTATATTAGTTGTTAATTTACCATCAGAAAAAGTACCTGCACCTCCTTCGCCAAATTGTACATTAGAAAAGGCATTTAAATGACCAGTATCTAGAAATTTTAATATATCTTTTTGCCTTTCTTCCACAGGTTTTCCTTGTTCTAATATAATTGGACAAATACCATTTTCAATAAATGTTAAACAACTAAATAGTCCTGCTGGACCACTTCCTATAATAACAGGGCGTAAATTGCTGTTGAATTTAGTATTATCTAATTTTAAAATTTGTGTTTCTTTCTTTTTTATAATCTCAATATTTTTATATTTCTTGTATTTATTTTCATTTTTTATTTCCATATTTATAGTATATACATAATGCACATCTGATTTATCACGTGCATCAATTGACTTTTTTGATATATAAAAGTTTTGTATATCATTTGAATTAATATGATATTTTGTACAAATTTCATTTATTAATTCTGTTTCAATTAAATCTTTTCTGATTTTGATAGTTATTTTTAACATTTTTTATTCCTCCATATGTATTATATCATATTTTGTAAAAATTTATAAAATTTTAAGAAAAAAATACTTTCTATTTCAATAAACATAGTATATAATGTAAAAAATATATTTAAGGAGATATAAATGGAAGGGGCAATCAGTATTAAAGCAGTTCCAAAAATACAGCCACAAACTAATTCAAAAATAAATTTTATATTAAAAATATTTTTAATATTTTTTATTGGGAGTATTTTTGGATTCTTAATTGAGATATTATATGGTTTGATAATAGATAGAGTTCTAATGTTTCGTAGAGGTCTAATTTATGGACCATTTATACAAGTATATGGTGTTGGAGCAGTCTTATATTATTTACTAATATGTTATATAAAAGAACCTAAAAAGTTATTTTTTGTAGGAATGATTTTAGGAGGAATAGTTGAATATGTATTTTCATTTTTACAAGAAGTAATTTTTGGTACAATATCTTGGGATTATTCTAATATGATTTTTAATATTAATGGAAGAACTTGCTTACTATATTGTTTCTTTTGGGGATTAATTGCAATTATATATTTAAAAACTATCTTCCCATGGATAGAAAAACTAGATGTATTTTTATTAGATAAAAAGGTAAGAATTATTACATATTTCTTATTAGTATTTATGATTTTTGATATAACAATTTCTTGTATGGCTGGAATTAGACAAGATGAAAGAAAAAAAAGAATACCACCAGAAAATAGATTAGAAGAGTTTATTGATATGAAATATCCAGATGAATTTATGGATAAGGTATATATTAATAAAAAAGAAGTATAAATTTTGTAAGAATATATAGTGTATATACATGTAAATAAATATAGTGGATATGGAGATATAAAGGAAAATACAAGAGAAGCAGTTGCTTCTTTTTTTGACTTTGTTAGTAACTATAGTAGAAAACTTGACATAAAATATATTATACAAGGAGGAAATTATGGAAAAAATACTAGAAGTTAAAAATATTAGTAAAAGATATCAAAGTCCTAAAGGTGAGGTACAGGCATTAGAAAATGTGAATTTTAGAGTCAAAAGTGGGGAATTTGTTAGTATAATAGGACCAAGTGGTTGTGGTAAATCTACATTACTTTCTATAATAAGTGGATTAGAAGAAAAAACAACAGGAGAAATCTACATACAAGGAAAAAAGGTAGATGGAATTTCATCAGATATTGGATATATGTTACAGAAAGATTGTTTATTAGAATGGAGAACTATATGGAGTAATGTTATGTTAGGGCTAGAACTAAAGGGGATAAAAACAGATGAAAGTAAAAAATATGTAGGAAAATTGCTAAAAAAATATAATTTATATGATTTTAAAGACAAATATCCACAAGAGCTTTCAGGAGGAATGAGACAGAGAGTGGCTCTAATAAGGACTTTGGCGATAAATCCGAAAATATTGCTATTAGATGAAGCTTTTTCTGCATTAGATTATCAGACTAGAATAATGGTAACAAATGATATTTATAATATACTAAGAAAAGAAAAAATAACTGCATTAATTGTAACACATGATATATCTGAAGCTATAAGTATGTCTGATAGAGTTTTTGTTTTAAGTAAAAGACCTGGTACAATTAAAGATATTCATAAAATAGATTTTGAAATAGAAAACAGAAATCCAATTAATTGTCGAGAAAGCCCAAAGTTTAGTAAATATTTTAATACATTGTGGAAGGAGCTGAGGGAAGATGAAGATGATTAATAAAATGCTTACTCCTATGTCAAAAGAAAGAAAAAAATATTTAAATAATATAAAAAAGGAAAAAGTATTAGTCTTATTTACTCAAATATTCATATTAGTTGCATTTATAGTAGCTTGGGAATGGTTAGCAAATAAAAATATTATAGATAGTTTTATTACTAGCCAGCCAACTAGAATATGGCAAACATTTACAAATTTAGGTGCAAATGATTTATTAAAACATATACAAGTTACTGTATATGAAACAATAGTGGGGTTTTTATTAGGAACTTTTTTGGGTATTATAATTGCAATCATTCTATGGTGGTCAAAATTTTTAGCTAAAGTTGCAGATCCATATTTAGTTGTTTTAAATAGTTTACCAAAAGTTGCTTTAGGTCCTGTTATAATTATTTGGGTAGGAGCAGGTACACCTGCAATTATAGTTATGGCAATTGCTATTTCATTAATAGTTACAATTCTAGAAAATTTAAATGGATTTTTGAGAACAGATGAGAATTTAATAAAAATGGCAAAAACTTTTAATGCGAGTAAGTTACAGATTTTAACAAAAGTTGTTATACCAGCAAATTTGTCAACTTTTATAAACTCTTTAAAAGTAAATATAGGTCTTTCATTAGTAGGTGTTATATCTGGAGAGTTTTTGGTATCTAAAGCAGGTCTAGGATATTTAATAGTTTATGGTGGTCAAGTATTTAAATTAGACTTAGTTATGACAAGTGTTATAATTTTAGGTATTGTGGCTGGTCTTATGTATGCAGTTGTAATCTTATT
>CALWGP010000190.1 GCA_944380095.1 uncultured Lachnospiraceae bacterium
GCTACATCGGCACCCAGTTCTGGAACCAGGGCCGCACCGAGGAGATCAAGGACCGCGTGCTGCACCTGTAGGGGCTTCGACACGGACCCCAGGCGATGAGGTCCGGCGCTCAGACAGCTTTGCTACGCAAGGAACTCGTGGCGGACCTCATCGCCTGGGGTCCGCCACGAGTCGTCTCGGGACGAGGTTTTTCTCGACAAGGGAAACGGAATGAACTACGCGAACATCAAGTACTGCGACATTGCAAACGGACCGGGCGTGCGCACCACGCTCTTCGTCTCCGGATGCCGCCTGCACTGCCCCAGCTGCTTCAACGAGGAGGCGTGGGACTTCGATGCGGGCGAGCCGTTCACGGACGAGGTCGCCGCCCAGATCATGGACGCGATGGACGTGCCCTACGTGACCGGGCTCACCATCCTCGGCGGCGAGCCGATGGAGCCCGAGAACCAGCAGGGGCTCGTGGGCTTTCTCGAGGCGGTGCGCGAGCGCTTTGGGGACGCCAAGTCCATCTGGCTCTTCTCGGGCCACACGTGGGATCAGCTGGCGCCCGGCGGTGCCTGGAACCTGGGCGACGTGACCGACCGCCTGCTCGACACGCTCGACGTGCTCGTTGACGGGCCCTTCGTGCAGGACCTCCACGACATCACGCTGCGCTTCCGCGGCTCCTCCAACCAGCGCCTTATCGACGTGCGGGCCACGCTCGAGTCCCCGGGTGACGACGTTGTCTGGTGGGAGGACGAACCCATCTTTTCGACGCACACCATGGAGTGACGGCGCCGCCGAACACGATGCCTGCGCCCGACCGTCCACGGGCCAAACCATACCGCGCACGAACTCGTCGTGGCACGATCGCGCGTTTGCGACGCGCCTGAGCTTGACGCGCAGCGTGGTGCACGCCAAGGGACAGCCTGCTGAACGCGCCGCCTGATAACCTCCTTCGCACGGCGACCGAAGGAGGGAACATGAGGACCATCGGAGAGGTCTTTGAGAACGCGAGCGCACCCTACTCGCACATGAGCGACGCGGATGCCCGCCTCTTCTACTCGACCATGAACGCCCTGCTCGTCTACACGAACGAGCGGCTGCACGTGGTGGCGCCCCAGCGCCTGAGGGAGCGTCCCGAGAACCCCGACATGCTCTACGAGAACGGCGCCCAGGTGGCAGAGGCGCTCTGGCGCCATCGCGCGTTGATCGAGGACTTCGTGCGTGACAACCCCCTCGGCCTCTCGAGGCGCCAGCTCGAGGTCGCGCGGCCGTGGCGGGGCGCGCTGCGCGACATGTTCACCGTCGTTGACGCAAACGAGGACCGAGCGATCTACATGAACCAGGATCGCCTCTTCGTGGTCGGCGCGATGCAGGACCCCGCCGACGCGCACGTGCACCACATCCCGTCGCTCATGCTCCTCACTCTGCTGCCGTTCAAGGGCGGCATCGTGACGGACGGCAAGACGCTGCACCTCTCGCCCCGGCCCGCGCCATGGGCCGTGCCGCTCATCACCGAACAGATCGCAGGGCTCGCCGCACAGCGGCTCATCGCCTCCTCCCGTCAGCTTACGAACTACACGCGGGACATCCCGGACGATGAGAATCGCGTCACCGAGCGCTTCCAGCGCATCGTCGACCGAGGGTTCGCGAGCGGCGAGCTTGCCTAGGTCCCCTAGAACACATGCTCTCGGAGGCGTCCAAAGGCCTCCTGTACGCGGGAGAGCGGCAGGGCGAGGTTCATGCGGATGTGGCACGGCCCGTTGAAGGCGCGACCGTCCTGCCAGTACACGCCCACGCGCCAGCCCGCGCGCAGGAGGTCGTCAATCGTCCTCCCGCTCTTCTCGCACCATGCCGAGCAGTCGAGGAAGAGCATGTAGGTACCCTCCGGATGAAAGACGCTCACGCCGTCGAGGTTCTTCTCGATGAAGTCGCACGCCCAGTCGACGTTTCCGGCAATGACCTGGTTGAGCTCGTCGGCCCAGGCGCGGCCCTCGGTGCTATAGGCGCCGATGAGCGCGTGCTGAGAGAGCACGTTCATGCTGTTGTAGTGAGTCTTCGCCCCCTTGGACGTCACGCGGTCGCGCAGATAGTCGTCATAGATGACGTGATAGCTGCCGATGAGGCCAGCGAGATTGAAGGTCTTGCTCGGTGCGTAGAGGGCAACGGTGCGCCGGCGCGCGTCATCGGAGATGCTCTGCGTGGGGACGTGCGTGAGGCCGGGCCGCACGATGTCTGACCAGATCTCGTCGGAGATGACGACGCAGTCGTACTTCTCGAAGAGCACCATCGCCCGCTCGATCTCCCAGCGCTGCCACACGCGCCCGCAGGGGTTGTGCGGCGAGCAGAAGATCGCAACGTGTATGTGGTCCTCGGCGAGCCGACGCTCCATGTCCTCGTAGTCCATGCGCCAGACGCCCCGCTCGTCACGCACGAGCGGCGAGTGGACGATGCGAAAGCCGTTGTCCTCGAGGCTGTGCGTAAAGCCAATGTAGGTGGGGCTGTGCACGAGGACGGGATCTCCGGGCGCAGCGAATGCGCCCACCGTGGAGACAACGCCCCCGAGCACGCCGTTCTCGTAACCGATGTGACGCGGCTCGAGGTCGGACACCCCCTTGCGGTCACGATGCCAGTTGATGATCGCCTGATAGTAGTCATCGCTCGGTGAGAAGTACCCAAAGGTCGGATGCTCGAGGCGCTCCTGAATGGCCTGCGTGATCGACGGCGCCACGGGAAAGCTCATGTCCGCCACCCACATGGGGATGGAATCGAAGCCCGCGCCTGGTGCCGGATAACCGGAACCCGGCGCGCCAATGGCGTCGAGCGCGAGCGCGTCATGGCCGACACGGTCGAGAACCGAGGTAAAGTCGTAGGTCATGGGCGTCCCTCCAAGGTGCGGCCGCGAGCGAAGGGGCTCGGCAGCCGGCCACCACTGCAAAACTGCCGTTCGTGCAGTATTTTGCTCTTCCGTAAATCAAAACGACCGCTCGTGTAGTGCCTTTTTCGTCCAAAAGCCAGTTTAGGTTTAATTTCTTATAATCTTTCCTGCGGAAACGCCGTCGCGAGTTGACCCGAGCCGCAAATTGCGTCGAAAAAACACCGCACGAGCGACCGTTTTGCTGCTGCGTACGAGAAAATGATGCACGAGCGGCCGTTTTGCACAACCGCCATGCGAGATGCGAAGAGGGGAAGGGGCTTGCCATGAGAGTCGAGCACGTCGCGCTCTACGTCAACGACCTCGAGGGGGCGCGGGACTTCTTTGTCCGCTTCTTTGGCGCTACGGCAAACAAGGGTTACCACAACCCGTGCACGGACTTCCGCTCGTACTTCCTGACCTTCGATGACGGCGCCCGCCTCGAGGTCATGACCAAGCCCAACATGACCGACGCC
>CALWGP010000191.1 GCA_944380095.1 uncultured Lachnospiraceae bacterium
TATTTTATTTATATTGTCTCCATTCAGTATTACAGAATAATCATGTTCAGCTATTTCTAAAAACTTTCTAAAAATCTCACCCATATTATCTTTATTTAAAAATGCTATGTTTTTTGAATTAATATCTTCTACTAATGCTAAAACATATTCTTTAGACATATCAGTTAGTACCATTAAAGAATTTAAAATGCTCATATATTTACTTAATATATATTTATCTCTTAAAATAATGTTATCTTTGTTTGCAATAATACACATTGAGGAAATAATGCAATCAGTCATTTTTTCATGTAATGAGTTATTATAACAAAAGTCTTTTGTTAAATCAGTCATTGCATCGTTTGCATATATACAGCTTTTTAAATTTTGATTAGCATATACTAAAGACTCAAGTCCTCCACCAAAATCTATTCCAAATGGTTTATTATCAACAAAAACATTTATTGTATTTCCCCAATTAACAATATCTCCATTGTTTCCTATTTCCCATCTTATACCATATCCTTCAACATTGTTTATACCATATTTCCATTTAAGATTTTTTTCATCATCTGTTGAGTATTTAATAATACAGTTCTTGTTTTTCAAATATATTAAAGTTTTATTATCTATTTTCAAGAAATCTTCATATTGTATAGGAATTGTTAAAATAATTTTATTAGCATATTTACATAAGAAATTAAATTCATCAATTAATGCTTTATTAAATTCATTTATAGATAAACATTCACTAGAGTAATACTTAAATCCACCCATCATTAAAAAAAAGGAAAAAAAGTAATCATCACCCTGAATTTTACCCAATACATCAATATGGGTATTTCTTAATGCAGGTTGAATCATAACATAATCTTTTCCTTTTTTCATTTCTTTTATATTTTTTTTTGCAGTGCAAATAGTACAAGTCGTGAAATCTAATGTAATATCATCCTTGTAATTTAGTGGTAATGGAGACATTGCAAGATAACCTTTATTTACATAATAATTTATATATTCTGAACAAATTGTTTTTTTAATATTTTTCATTTCATTATAATTCATATATGCCTCCACGATTTAATGCTTTTTATTTTAAAACTTTTTGATTATCTTGTTGTTTAATTTTCTTCATTTGTGGAAATAATATAACATCTCTCAATGTTGGTTCATCTGTTAGAAGTGATACAACTCTATCTATTCCTAAACCTAAACCAGACATTGGTGGCATTCCATGTTCCATTGCCAAAATAAAGTCTTCATCAATAGACATTGATTCTTCATCACCATTGTTTTTATCTATCATTTGTTGTTCAAATGTCCTTCTTTGTATTTCAGGATCAATTAACTCTGAATAGCATTTAGATAATTCCCATCCATTAACTACTAATTGGAACATATCAATTAGTCTATTGTCTTTATCGTTACGTCTTGCTAAAGGAATCATATATGCTGGATAATCGTATAAAATCGTAGGTTGTACTAAATAAGGTCTTACTTTCTTCTTAAAAATCAAATCAACTGCTGCTGTAACAGATTTAATATTATCAATTTCTGATTCATCAAACATTTGATTGTCTCTTAATATTTTCTTCACTTCTTCTACATCTTTAAAATCTAAAATATCAGTATTTAATAATTCGCTTACAGTTTTCGAATAATTAACTTTTTCAAATTCATTAAAATTAAAGACTTTACCTTGATATTCAACATCTAAATTACCATTTACATCTGTTATTACATCTTTTAATAATTTTTCTAAAAAATCCATATTTTTCAAATAATCCCAATAAGCAGCATACCACTCTAACATAGTAAACTCTTGTAAATGAGAAGCATCCATTCCTTCATTTCTAAAGTTTTTACCAAGTTCAAACACTCTGTTAAAACCACTTTCAACAACTTGTTTTAAATATAACTCTGGTGCAATTCTTAAATAAAAATCTTCATTTAAGGCATTATGTTTAGTAATAAATGGCTTTGCATTAGCACCTGATGCAACGTTTTGTAATATTGGTGTTTCAACCTCAACAAAATCACTTGAACGCAAATAATCCTTAATATCATTTAAAATTTGTATTCTTTTCTTAAATGTTGTTCTTGTTGAATCATTAGAAATAATACCTAAATATCTTTGTCTATATTTTATATCAGAATCAGTTATACCATGAAACTTTTCAGGAAGTGGTCTTAAAGATTTACTTAATAAATCACCCTCTAACACTTTTACAGTCTTCACTCCTGTACCGGTTGTATAAACTTCACCATCAACTCCAATAAAGTCTCCAATATCAATATCTTTTTTGAAAAGGTCATAATTATCGCCTAAATCTTGTTTTGAAATAGACACTTGGGCAGTTCCATTTACATCATATAAATTTAAAAACATGAACTTTCCGAAAGAACGTTTAGAAACAATTCTTCCTGCAACTCTTATATGAGTACCATCATCTAAAGTAGCAACATTTTCAAGTTTTTCAATGTCATCATACTTATCTTTGTAAGCTATCATTTCTTCCTTTAATTTACTTAGTTTTTCTTTTCTTACCTCATATTCATTATTTTTAGTATTTTCCATTTATTTTCCCCCTCACTTCACTAATTTACTAAAAATTTCTCTTTATTCTAACATACACATTATGCTTTGTCAAACATTATTGATTAATTCAGCAAAAAAGAGTAAATTTCTTCGCAAAGAATAATCTGATATAATTATTATTATAAGATGCGAAAGGAATTGAAGT
>CALWGP010000192.1 GCA_944380095.1 uncultured Lachnospiraceae bacterium
ATATTTTATCACAATTTTTATTTATTTTTTCTTTATTTTCTAAATACTTATCTGTACTTTCCATTAATATATTCTGTGCTGGAAATTTATAGTCATATTGCCAATAATCTACTATGGTAAATGTAACCATTTTTCCCTCCTTCCTTTTATATTATTAAATACTATTTCTAGTTTACATTTGATGTTCCTACATCTTTATTCCATGTTTGTATCATTCGCCCTTTTTCTGTTTTTGGAACTAATACTATTCTATAAGCTGTGATTGGTTTATCATAACCATATGTAGTTTCTTCTCCATCTGACGCAGCTTTTAACCACCCATAACCATTTATATATATTTGATACACAATTGAATATTCTGAATAGTCTTTTAATTTTATTTGCAGTGCAGATATTCCATATAGATTTTGTTTTGCTATTTCTTCTGGAATCGGTATACTATTAGTTAAGTCTCTGTTACCAGCTAAATTTACTCCATCTCCTCCCATTAGTGTATAAATGTCTTTTCCGTTAACACTAGCTCTGTTAGTATATTTTCCACCACCTACTTTTACGGGGCAATAATTATTTTCTGGTATATACCCATGGTGATACTTGTATTCAAATCTTTCTGATAATGCTTCACTTCCTTCTCCCCAATAGGTATACAAATAATTTCTTACTTGTATAAAATCGTCATCTATTTGACCTAAAATCCTGAAACCCATGGTTTCTACTTTATTTGTAGAACCACTTTGTATTAGTTCTTTCCCAGCTATTGGGTTGTCTTTTTGTGCCATAAGCCATCCTTTTTCAAAACAAAATGCTCCATAATTTATTTGAATATTTGTGGCTTGTGTAATATTTATTTCTACTTCTGATTTATTTTGTGCGTAATCTGTTATTTCTAAACTGTATGATGCATTACTTGGAAATTGTTTGCTTAAACTTAAATTATTATCTAAAATTTTCCATCCTTCTACTATTCTGATTCCTTCATTTGCTGTTATAATTGCATTTACTTTTCCATTTTCTAATACATCTTGCTTAAAAGTTGTTGTAGGGGCTGTATTATCTATCGTAATTCCAGTAGCTATTTTAGTTTCTTTATTTTGATTATTTGATTTATCTATTATAGTTCCTGCATTTACTTTTATTTCTAAAATTCCATCACCTAAAATTTTTTGTAATACAACTTTATAAATAATATAATCATTTCCTTTTTCTATTTGGCTTATTTCCATATTTGGAATATTTTGTACTTGTCCGCCTATTAGTATTTGTACATTATCTTTATTAAAATTATTTTGTATTATATTTTTTTCAGTCACTTTTATTTTTGCTGTTATAGTATGTGTCTGGTTAGCATATTTTTCATACCCTGTATTAGTATTTTCTATATTTAACATCTCAATTTTAGGTGGATTTCTATCGATATCAATATTTGCTATCGTGTTTGTGTATTCTATTACATATTTCCCATAAACAGCTGTATTTATTCCTAATAATGCTACAAATATAATTAAAAAAGCTGCTATTTTTTTCACCTTTTATCACTTCCTTTCGTATGGGCTTACATATTTCCAATTACATAAATATCAAAATTGTATTTTGATATTTTTTTAGCATCTATTGTATCTTGATTGTTTCCTTTAGTTCCATTTTCGTATTGCCATTCCCAGTTTATGATTATTACTTTTGTTTCATTTTCTTTAATATTTACTTTTAAATTTTCTTGCATATCTTCTAATCTACTAAATTTTTTATCTATACCTTCTACAAAAAATACCAAATTTTGTGGTTTTTCATTTTTGCTTTTAAATATTACTTGATACTTAGAACTTTCGTTTGAAGTAATTATAATCGCAAAGTTTCCTTTCGTGCCTGGTGCTAGCTTTTCTTTTACTAGTGTTTTTTGGTTTATTGTGTCTTTTAAATTTACACTTTCTAGTTTTGTATTTTTATACGAAACATCAAATATGTATTGCCTATAATCTACAGCAGTATCATAAATATTATTTATTGTGTTGGAATTTGCAGTATTTTCTTTAGTTACTTGGCTAGTGTTTTTATCTTGTCCAAATAATTTAAAGAATATAAAATCATCTTGAATATTAATTTTTTTTATTTTGAATATACAAAATATTAGAATTAAACTTAAGATTATGACTAAAATTATAATTGTTCTCTTCTTTTTCATTGTGCCCTCCCTTAAAGTTTTACTTGCTCTGAGTGCACTTTTATTTGTATGTCTTGTATTATATCTTCTAATGATGTTGATGCTGTTTTATCATATGTAATTTCCATTTTATATTTATCTTCTTGTTTTTGTTCATTAGTTAATAACATATTTTCTGTTTTATTGTTTTCTAACTTTATTTCTTCATTTTCTTTATATATTTTTACTACAATTGATTTATCTAATTTTGATAAAATTTCTATATTGTATGATAAATCTACTTGTGTTAAATTTCCTTCTTGATCATAATTTTTTACAGAAAATTCATAATAACAATAGTCATTTGTGGTTTTTAGGTTTACTGGCGGATTGTTTTCTACTACTATAATTGGCTCGGCAACTCCGGTTTCTCCATTTATAGATGTACTACTAAATCCTTTTCCCATACTATAGCCTGAAAAAAATAGTATTATAATAAATAGTATTATTGCAATTATTGTAATTTCTTTTTTTCTCTTTTTCAAATTTTCTATTATTTTTTTCATTTTCACATTCCTTTCCCTTTTTTATTTTTAACCAATACTGCAATGATAACTGCCATTGCAGTATTGGTAATTACTATATAATAAAAGAGGTTGATACATCTTTATAATCATCGGAGAAATGATTTTAAAAAGTTTACATATTTCGCACATTTTCATTTTATATTTAATTTTATATTTTTTAGCTTTGTGTTGGCACAATTTGAGTTCCTGAAACAACTACTTCAAATGTATAGTTTGAAATTGCCTTTGCATCTTGTGTGTCTATAATGTCATTGTTTGCAATTTCTTCTACTGTTGAACCTGTTTCATAATCCCATTGCCATTCAATTGGTATTGTGATTACTTTGTTTTGAGCGTCAGCATAGATTGTGCCTTGTAACATGTCTTGTAATTCTGTAATTGAACCAAC
>CALWGP010000193.1 GCA_944380095.1 uncultured Lachnospiraceae bacterium
TAAAGCTAACAAAAGCACTAACAGAAATGGGTGTAAAAATACTAGGAACATCGGAAGAAAATATGGATAGAGCAGAGGATAGAGAAATATTTGATGAAGCATTAGAAAATTGTGGTATAGTAAGACCAAAAGGTGATACAGTATTTACTGCACAAGAAGCAAAAAATGTAGCTGAAAAATTAGGATATCCAGTATTAGTAAGACCATCATATGTATTAGGTGGACAAGGAATGGCAATAGCATATGATGAAAATGAAATTGAGGAATTTATTAAAGAAATAAATAAAATAGCGCAAGAACATCCAATTTTAGTAGATAAATATATGATGGGAAAAGAACTAGAAGTAGATGCAATTTGTGATGGACAAGATGTATTAATTCCTGGAATTATGGAACATCTAGAAAGAGCAGGAATACACTCAGGAGATAGTATATCTGTATATCCAACACAAACAATTTCAGAAAAACATAAACAAAAAATTATAGAATATACTGAAAAAATAGCAAAGGAATTGCAAGTAATAGGTGTATTAAATATTCAGTTCATAATATGTAATGATGAGGTATATATAATAGAAGTTAATCCACGTTCTAGTAGAACAGTACCATATATAAGTAAGGTGACAGGGCTTCCTGTAATAGATATTGCAACACAAGTAATTTTAGGAAAGAAATTAAAAGAATTACCATATGGAACAGGTGTATATAAAGAAAATGAATATATAGCTGTAAAAATGCCAATATTTTCTTTTGAAAAGATTAAAAATGCAGATACAAGTTTAGGACCAGAAATGAAGTCAACAGGAGAAGTGCTAGGAATTTCTAAAAAATTTACAGAAGCCGTACTAAAAGCATTTATTGGAAGTAGTGTAAATTTAACACAAAAAGGGAAAATTTTAGTAACAGTTAGAAATAAAGATAAGGAAGAAACACTACCAATAGCAAAAGAATTACAAGAACTAGGATTTGAAATTTATGCAACATCTGGAACAGCAAATTTCTTGAAAGAAAAAGGAGTAGAAAATGTGCAATCAGTTCCAAAAATATGGGAAGGAACAAATAGCATAATAGACCTAATTCAATCAGGAAAATTAAGTTTTATAATAAATACACCGACAAAAGGAAAACAATCTAACAGAGATGGATTTAAAATAAGAAGACTAGCAGTTGAATGTAAAGTGCCATGTTTTACATCACTAGATACAGTAAATGCTTTATATGATGCAATAAAAAATGACATAAAGGAAGAAGAACTAGAACCTGTGGATATTACTAAAATATAATGATAGAAAATCCTTAAATAATATGAAAATGTTATTTAAGGATTTTTTGAACTCAATTGACAACTTTATGTAAATGCCATATAATATATTTATTAATTTGCAAAGGAGGGAAAACAAAAAAAGCCTAAGTTAGCTTTTACTAATAACGGAAAGACCAAATCTATTAATCTATAGGAGGACATCTATATGAACATTTTGTCATGGTTACTGCTAATTCTATGTTTTTTGGGCTTTTTTTCATGTTTGATTTTAAGAGATAAAATCAAAGATTATCAAAAAAAATACCAAGAGGTAAAAGACAACAAGTCAGAAGGCAGGCTCAGATATGAATGGGAAATGGAAAGCTACAGTTCAAATAAACATGAAAAAGATTTAATGGCCAAGATAAAATTGTTAAAAAAGATTTTGTTTGGTATAGGAATAGTAAGTACATACGGTTTGATTTTTTCAGTTATATTTGGAATGGTATTTTTCTTGAACGAACAGAATTCACAGGCTGTTGTAGAAACATTAGGAAAACCAGAACTAGTTGAAGGTGCTGGAATTCATTTTAAAGCACCATACATTTCTAAGGTAGTAAAAGTGGATACAACAGTACAAGGGTTTCAGATTGGCTATCAAAAAGAAGAAGATGAAGCTGAATTTGTGGAAGAAGAAAGTTTGATGATTACATCAGATTTCAATTTTATAAATACTGACTTCTATCTTGAATACCGGATTGTAGATGCAATGGATTACCTATATGGAACAAAAGATCCGGAAAAAATCTTGAAAAATGTTGCACAAGCTGCGATAAGAAACACCATTGGCACATGTGATGTCGATAGTGTAATAACTGTTGGAAAAGACGAAATCCAGAATAAAATTCAGGAATTGATAGTACAGCAGTTAGTAGATGAAACAGGTATTGAGGTAGTTAGGATTAGTATGCAAGATGCAGAACCACCTACAAAAGAAGTGCAAGATGCTTTTAAAGCAGTAGAAACTGCAAAACAAGCTTCAATTTCTAAAGTAAATGAAGCAAAAGAGTATCAAGCAGTTCAAATACCAGCAGCAGAAGCTACTGCTGACAGATCAATAAAAGATGCAGAAGCAACAAAACAAGAACGTATAAATGAGGCCAAAAGTGAAGTCGCTGTTTTTGAGGCAATGTATGAAGAGTACAAAAAGAATCCAGAAAGTACTAAACTCCGTTTATATTATGAAAATATGGAAGAGTTACTTCCTAATTTGAAGGTTATAATAAACTCTACAGATGAGGATATAACTAATATATTTGTAAACGGAACAAATGTAACAGAAAATCAG
>CALWGP010000194.1 GCA_944380095.1 uncultured Lachnospiraceae bacterium
CCATAAATTAAAAAAGTAATAACAAAAGCAATAACGGCTAGTGCCAAAACACTTCCTACAATATATAACATTTTTTTCGTATCTAGTCCTTCTTCTAATGGCCTTCTTCTATTTTCTCTTCTCATAAAATAATTCCTCCTTCAATTTTTCATTAGTATCATTATTAACAGTTTTGAGAAAATTATACAAAAAATGTTAAATATCTTGTATTTCTACTCCTGTATAGAAATGATGAATAATTTCTTCATAATTTTTTCCTTGTTTTGCCAAACTATCTGCTCCTGTTTGGCTCATTCCAACACCATGTCCATAACCAATTACTTCAAAATGAATATCATCTCCTTCTATGGTAATTTTGAAATTAGCAGATCTTAAGCCAAAAAGTGTTCTCATTTCTACACCAGATAATTCTAAATTTCCTACTTTAATTGTTTTTACGCGATTTCCTTCTGTATATTCTTTGACTTCAATAGCATCTTTTTTACTAAAATCAATTTCAAAATTGCTATGTGCTTTTTTTATAGTTTCTTCAAATTCTTTTTTGCTAACTGTAGTTTCAGATTCATATTGACTATAGGCATCTTCTCCAGAGGTTTCTACTGATTGCAAATATGGGTAACCGCTTCCTCCCCACACATTAATAGGAGCTTCGGTTGCTCCTCCACTATTGGAATGAAAAAAGGCATTAATCGGCTTACCTTCATAAGTAATCATTTTTCCTTGTGTTTCATTTACACTATTTACAATTTTTATCCAATAGTCTTCTCTGTTTTCTTCATCCCATTTGGCAAGCCTATCTTCTTTTGAAATCCATGCTTGGCAACAACCAGGGTCATCACAAATATCGGCCTCTCCATGTTTGCCATTATTTTGTACCATTTTGTATAGAGTATAAGTTCTCGCCACAACTGCTTGTGCCTTTAAAGCCTCTTTTTCAAAACTGGCAGGCATTTCACTACTAACTACACCATACAAATATTCATCTAATGGAAGTTCTTCTATCTTATTATTAGATGTATGTAATAATTTCACTGTGTTATATTGACTATAATCATAAGTAGATTCTACAATTTTTTCTTTTTCTTCTTGCGCATCCATTTGATTATTTTGATTTGTTTTTTCAAAAGTAGATGTAAAAAAAATCGGAGTACAGAAGCAAATTAAAAAAAAGATAATTAAATAGCTAAAATATTTTTTCACACTTTTCCTCCAATTCTTGTATTTATTATATTTATTTAATTTACTGCATTTACTCCATTTATGCTGCCCTAAAAATCTATTACCATTTAAATATATTATCTAATTAATGCCAACATTACATAAGAATATTTATAATTAGATACTATTTTTATTAAATGGCTAATTTTACCCTCATATGTTCTAAACTTCTTTTTTCTATTCTAGAAACTTGCACCTGTGTAATTCCTAAAATTTTGGCAATTTCTGATTGTGTTTTTCCTTTATAATAGCGAAGCAGAATTACTTGTTTTTCTTGCTCTTTTAAGTTTTCTAATACCTGTTCAAGACATAATTTATTTGTAACTATTGCCATTTCATCTATATTGGATGCCATTCTATCTAAGAGTGTAACTCCTCCTTCTTCTTTTTCATCATATAATTGCTCTTCAATAGAATTCATTGGTTTAAAAGCTTCCAGGGCTAGTGCAATTTCTTCTTTACTGGTATTTAATTTTTCGGCTAATTCTTCTATTCTAATTTCTTCTCCTGTTTTTTGATAATATTCATTTTTGATTTCCAATGCCTTAATTCCCATTTCTTTAAGACTACGACTTACTTTAATTGGTCCATCATCTCTTAAGTATCTTTTGATTTCTCCTAAAATATAGGGAACTGCATAAGTAGAAAGCCTTACATCAAAATTACTATCAAATCTTTTAATACTTTTAATAAAACCCATTACTCCTATTTGATACAAATCTTCTAGCTCATAACCTCTATCTCGAAAACGTTTTACAATGCTCCAAATTAACCCTTTGTTTTTTTCTATTAAATCTGTCATTGCTTTTTGATCACCTTGTTGTGCCTTAACAATATCTTCACTTTGGTTTTCAAATTCTAATTGCATCCAAAATGCCCTCCTGTATTTTCCTTATGAATTTATGAGCACATTTTCTTCTTCGTTTTCTTCTCCTTTTTCTTGTTTCTTTTCTTTTTTGATTTTCTTTTTCATGGTAATTTTTGTGCCAATTCCTACAACCGAATGGATTTCCACTTCATCCATAAAGCTTTCCATAATGGTAAATCCCATTCCAGACCTTTCTAAATTACCTTTAGTAGTATAAAGTGGCTTTCTAGCAAGTTCTATATCTTCTATTCCTTTTCCATTATCTGAAATTTCAATTTCAATCACATTATCTAACAAAGTAGCTTTTACCTTTACAATTCCTTCTGTATCTTCATAACCATGAATAATAGAGTTGGTAACAGCCTCTGATACTGCTGTTTTAATGTCTGCAAGCTCTTCTATGGTTGGGTCTAGTTGCGCTGCAAATGCTGCTACTGTGATACGAGCAAATGCCTCATTATTAGACTTGCT
>CALWGP010000195.1 GCA_944380095.1 uncultured Lachnospiraceae bacterium
GTTAATATAATTTAAAAAATATTTTTTAAGATATTTTATCCTATTTTTTCCAATTTGTTAATTTAATTTTGAAAATTATCTAAGTTTTAACATTAAATAAATTGAAATTTAACATCTACTGCAAGATCATGTTTTGTATCATTACTTATCTTACTATAATAATCTTTTATCTTTCTATCATCTCTTGTTTGTTTAGAATTATATTCTAATCTTGCTTCTTCAAATTCTTGTTTATATAATTCTTTAACATCTTTTACAATATCATTTGAACCATATAGAGTTTTAATCTTTTCAGGATTATTATCATATTGTCTTAAATTGTGATGATTTACTTTTGATAACTGCATAGCATTTTGAATAGCATTATTATTATAGTTAGTAGGAGTATTCTTTTGCTTTGCTTTTTTAGTTTTATTCTTATCATTTCCAATATGAAACGAATATGCTAGTTCTACCATAATTTCACCTCCAATTCTATCTTGAAAAGGGCTTTTTTAAGCACATGTCAAGATGTATAACTCCCTATATATCTTGTCATACTAACAAGATATGGGAGCTAAGGTTTAACACCTTAGAATCCGTTTATCTTATTCAAACTATAACTAAAACTTCGTAATAGTTATAGTTTCATAAGATAGAATAAAATGTTATCACCACTTTCATTTACTTCGTAAACAAAACATGCCACTCATTTTATTATGAAGAAATTTCATCTTCTGAATTTTCTTCATCTTCATAGTAAGGAACAGGTTTTGATTCTACGAATATAGGTTCCTTACTATATACAACATTACCATCACATTCAGCTGGTATAAATTTGAATACATCATCTTCATTTTCTAGTAATGTTCCATTATCTTCTTTTACATATAATACGCCTAGATTATATGTATCCATTTTCTCATCAGGATCTATCTTTCTATAATCTTCAAGCGGGAATACTCTAACAATTATCTTCTTATCTTCTAAAAAGTTAAAATAAAATACTTTATCTTTAACACTATAAGTTGCTTCATAATAACCTACATCATAGAATTGTCTTAATCTCATAATTTGCTGTGCCATTTCTTCTTCGGGTAGATATTCACTAAATCTTATCTTTCCATAAATATTTCCAAATAATGATGGAACATATCTATCATAATAACCTTTGAAATATAAATCATTAGATGTACTTGCTATACTTTCTCTAAACTTAATAAATTCTACATCAGTATATTTTCCATATTTATCAGTTAGTTCTATTTCTTCAATATATTTCATTATAAGTTCTGCTTTCTCATCTCGTGTGTACTCATTCCAAAATTTATTTCTTTGTTTAAATTTATCTGGGTACTTGATAGAATTGATAAAGTCGATATCTCTTTTAACTAAAATATCATTAGGAGTAAATTTTAATTTTTCACACACTTCAGTTTCATTTAATTTAGTTTCCAAGTCATTTATAATATCTTCAACTTTCTTTCGTTCTGCATTATATTCTTTTAAAGTAAATACCTCATTTATATATGCTTCTCTAATCCTATCAAATTTAGATTTTTGACTCTTTAATTCTTTTTCTAATTCTTCTTTTGGATTTTCTATTTTTTGTTTAATCATAGGTAAAAAGTATTGATTAACAATTGAATCATATTCTACGATTGAATCCATATATTCATCTATTGTTTTTTCTATTTCTGATTCTTTAAAACTAATCTTACAATCATGACAATAATAGTAATAATATGAATTACCATTTTTCTTGGTAGTTGCTTTACCACCTAATATTCTTTTACATTTAGGACATTTTAGTTTTTGCATAAATAGATAAGTTAAAGTTCTTTGAAAACTTCTAGAGTTTTTCTTTTGTTGCACCTGACATTCTTCCCAATATTCTTTACTTACTAATGGTTCGACTACATCAAAATAATAAGTAGGTTTCTTTGTCCTTCTACCATGAATAAAATCTCCTTTATAAATCGGATTTTCAAGTATATTTAAAATAGTGGAATCTCTCCAATTAGTTTTATCTAATACTTTTTCTTCATTTAAGATATTGCTTATCTTTTTATATGATAATCCATCATGATACATATTAAATATTCTTATAGCAACATCTTTAGTAGCATAATCAATTACCAATTTCTTATCTTCATGTTTATAACCTAAAGGTGCTTGATGCGGAATATGACCAACTTTAATAGCTCCTGCTAGTCCTATTTTAGTTCTTTCGCTTGTTCTTTCAATTTCTTGTTGTGAAACTGATGTAAGTATTCTAGAAATCATTTTACCATTGGCATTAGTTGTATTTATTTCATCATTTGCACAATCTAAATAAGCATCATTTTCTTCTAAAAATGTAAGTATTTTTTCCCAGTCTGAAACAGACCTAGTTAATCTATCTAATTTTAATACTACAATAGTATTAACTTTCTTATCTCTAACATCTTGTAATAATCTTTCAAATTCAGGTCTATAATTGCCTGTTTTAGCACTTATTCCTCGTTCTTCATATACATCATATACTTCATAGTTTTTATACTCACACATGGTCCTTAAACGCTTTTCTTGTTCTGGTAAACTAAATCCTTCTCGTGCTTGATCTTCAGTAGATACACGAATATAAAGTCCTGCAACTTTCTTTTCTTCATTCATTAAAACTCAACTCCTTTTACTAAAAAAGAGGAGACAATAGTATTTAATTAAGCCTAAATACTACTGACTCCTCTAATAATTCAATATTATATTTTTTGGGTATATTGTGTTTATATTTCATAGATGTACCTCCATTTCTAGAGCATACCTCTTTCATTGGT
Organism: uncultured Lachnospiraceae bacterium; assembly: GCA_944380095.1. Lineage (GTDB taxonomy): Bacteria > Bacillota > Clostridia > Lachnospirales > Lachnospiraceae > Gallintestinimicrobium. The sequence continues at coordinate 2,796 of CALWGP010000195.1, forward strand.
TATTTATAATATCACTTTTTTAGAATTAGTCAATACCCTGATTAGGGTACTAGTATTTAGTTTTCTTTTATATAATTTTCTAGTTCTGATAGTTTTATCTTTTTACCAAGATTATGAATATAGATTTCATTTGAATAATTAAATGCTAGATAGAGTTTATTATTAATAATAATTCTATGTGGCTCAATATAAGTCAAATTAGTATGTTCTATCTTCCTAATACTACCATTTTCTATTGAGAAAGTAGTATTACAAAAATCACATATAACATTTAATCTAGAAACTAATGATTCATCAATTTCAATTTCTTCTTTAATTATTTTTATCATAGACACCAACCTTTCTATGATTTTTTCTTATAAAACGAAAAAATCAATCATTTCTGATTGATATCTATCTAAAAGTTCGAATAGTTCGAACAGATTCGTCAATGGTGGAGCTGAGGAGAATCGAACTCCTGTCCAAAAATAGAGCTACATAAACTTCTACAAGCTTAGTTAACTAATTATATTCATATACTATCCAAGTAGTTAACGACCAAGATAATATATTATCCCTTTCATTCTTTCTATTTTCTGGGAGGAAAATAGCTATAACCTATAAAATATGAACCTTCGATTATTTCCTAGGTAAGAAATAAAAGAAAGCGCAGGCCTTTATATTATTAGGCAAATGCTACA
>CALWGP010000196.1 GCA_944380095.1 uncultured Lachnospiraceae bacterium
GCATTCAGCAAATTGACGGCGTGGAAAGCGCCAGCATCAGCTTCCTGACCCAAAAGCTCACCATCAGCGCCCCCGAGGAGCAGATGGAACGCATCCTACAGGAGGCGGCCAAGATCTGCCGCCGGATCGAACCGGATTGTCGGATCCGCTTGTAGGGATGGGGCGCGGGGGAAATCGGCTATGACAAAGAAACAAAAGCGCATCGCCCTGCGGGTGGCCGTCAGCGGCCTGATGCTGGCGCTGGGATATTTGGTCCCGGATGGACTCTCCCTGTATCTGTTTTTGCCGGCCTATGTGCTGATCGGTTACGACGTATTGTACCATGCCGGCCGGAACCTGTTTACCGGGCAGCTCTTCGATGAGAATTTCCTCATGTGCCTGGCCACCGTGGGCGCCCTGGCCACCGGGGATTATCCGGAAGCGGTGTTCGTGATGCTGTTTTACCAGGTGGGCAGCCTGTTTGAAAGCTACGCGGTGGGCCGTTCCCGGGCCTCCATCGCAGAGCTGATGAACATCCGGCCGGATATGGCTCGGGTGCTCCGGGATGGGCAGCCCCAGGAGGTGGCCCCGGAGCAGGTGCAGGTGGGCGAGACCATCCTGGTGGCCCCCGGGGAACGGGTGCCCTTGGACGGGGTGGTGGCCCAGGGGGAAAGCGCCCTGGATACCAGCGCCCTGACCGGGGAGTCCCTTCCCCGGAACCTGGTTCCCGGGGACGAGGCGCTCAGCGGCTGCATCAACCAAAGCGGCCTTTTGGAGATCCGGGTCACCAAGCCCTTTGGCCAATCCACGGTGAACAAAATCCTGGAGATGGTGGAACATGCGGCCTCCAAAAAGGCCCGCACCGAAACCTTCATCACCCGCTTTGCCCGGTACTATACCCCCTGCGTGGTGGTATGCGCCCTGCTGCTGTGCCTGCTGCCGCCCCTTTTCACGGGCCAGCCCTTTGCCATCTGGCTCCGCCGGGCCCTGATCTTCCTGGTGGTGTCCTGCCCCTGCGCCCTGGTGATCTCCGTGCCCCTAGGGTTCTTCGGGGGCATCGGCGGCGCGTCCCGCCAGGGCATCCTCATCAAGGGCAGCAACTATTTGGAAGCCCTCTCCCACGCCCAAATTGTCGCCATGGATAAGACCGGTACCCTCACCCAGGGCCGCTTTTCCGTGCAGGCCTGCTACCCCGTTCCCGGCGTGGACCAGGCCGCCCTGCTGGAAGCCGCCGCCCTGGCGGAAAGCTACTCCTCCCATCCCATTGCCCAGTCCCTGCGGGAAGCCTGGGGCCAATCCCTCCAGGGCCATCAGGTGGAGCAGGTGCAGGAGCGCCCGGGGCATGGGGTGCGTGCCTTGGTAAACGGCGCCTGGGTTGCGGCCGGCAGCGAAGGCTATCTTGCTTCCCTGGGCTTCCGGCCGGAAGCTCAGGCCGGGCATGTGGGTACCCTGGTCCATGTGGCCCGGGGGGAAACCTATCTTGGGTATATCCACATCGCGGACCAGCTCAAGCCCGACGCCATCCAGGCCATCTCCGGGCTGCGGGCTGCCGGCGTAGAAAAGCTGGTGATGCTCACCGGGGATTCCACCCCCGTGGCCGCCCATATGGCCGCCCTGCTTGGGCTGGATGAATTTCACAGCGAACTTTTACCCGAGGATAAGGTGACCTATATGGAAGCCCTGCGGGCCCAGCTCCACAAGGGCGCCCTGGTGTTCGTGGGGGACGGCATCAACGACGCCCCGGTGCTGGCCCAGGCGGATGTCGGAATCGCCATGGGGGGCCTGGGCAGCGACGCCGCCATCGAAGCCGCAGACGTGGTCATCATGGACGACCACCCCGCCCGGATCCCCGTGGCCATCTCCATCGCCCGCAGGACCATGGCCATCGTGTGGCAAAACATCGTGTTTGCCCTGGGGGTCAAGGCCATCGTATTGGTCATGGGCGCCCTGGGGGTCGCCACCATGTGGGAGGCCGTGTTTGCGGACGTGGGGGTATCCGTGATCGCCATCCTCAACTCCATGCGGGCTCTGCAATTGAAACACCGGTAGCTCTCCCATTGCGCAAAGGCGCCGCCTGCTTCGGTCCCGGCCATGGTTTCCCCTGGCTGGGACGCCCCGCAGGCGGCGCCGTGTGTTTGTTTCGTTTGCCGGGCCTTATGCCTGGACCAAATCCGCCTCCTGTAGATCCGATTCCCCCTTATGCCGGGCCATAAGCCTTCGATACACCACAAAGTAAAAGGCCAGCTCCACCAGGAAGGTGACGATCCAGGAGACCGGATAGGACAGATACAGCATATTCAGGGTGCGGTTGGCGGCAAACAAGGTATAGATCCAGATGATCCGCAGGCCGCACGCGCCGCACAGCACCACCACCATGGGGGTAAAGGAAGAACCCATTCCCCGCATGGAAGCCACCATCACGTCGATAAAGCCCATGAAGAAATATACGGTATTCACCATGAACATCCGCTGTACGCCATAGTCCACTGCGGCGGGATCCGTAGGCAAATAGATCTCCAGCAGGAACCGGGACGCGGCCAGGAAGGCGGCGGACATGACGACGCCTACCAAAAACACCACGCTTAAGCAGATCCAGGTGATCCGGTGGATCCGGTGGTATTGGCGGCCGCCCACATTTTGCCCCACAAAGGCCAGGGCCGCCTGGGAAATGGCGTTCATGGCGGTGTAGATGAAGCCCTCCAGGTTGCTGGCGGCGGCGCTGCCCGCCATGGCCAGGGCGCCGAAGGAATTGATGGAGGACTGGATCAAGACGTTTGAGATGGAGAACACCGTGCTTTGCAACCCCGCCGGCAAGCCGATCCGCAGGATGGCCCAAACCTTATCCGGCTTGAGGGCCAGCTGCTTGGGATGGAATTGAAGGCAGCCTTCCGTGCGCATCAGGCATAGGATGATCAGCCCGGCGGAAATGTACTGGGAGATCACCGTGGCGATGGCAACGCCCGCCACCCCCAGGTGGAACCGGATCACCAGGAACAGGTTCAATATCACGTTGATCACCCCGGCGATGGATAGGTAATACAACGGCTGGCGGGTATTGCCCACCGCCCGCAGGATGGACGCGCCGAAGTTATAGACCATGCTGGCCGGGATGCTCAGGAAGAAGATGCGCAGATATAGGGCGGATTGCTCCAGCACCTCCGCAGGGGAATCCATCCACTCCAGAATGGTGCGGGAGGCGAAGAAGCCAAAGGTGCCCACGATCACGCCCAGAATCAGGCTCAGGGAAAAGGCCGTATGGATGGTCTCGCTTACTTCGGTGTAGTTTTTCGCCCCATAATGCTGGGCCACCGCCACGCTGACCCCCACGGACAAGCCCAGGAACAGGTTGACCGTCAGGTTCACCAGGCTGGAGGTGGAGCCCACCGCCGCCAACGCCGTACTGCTGGCGAACCGGCCCACTACGATAATATCCGCCGCGTTGTATAATAGCTGCAACAGCCCTGTGAAAATCAGGGGCAAGGAGTAGGCTATAATCTTTTTAAGAAGGGGCCCATGGCACATG
>CALWGP010000197.1 GCA_944380095.1 uncultured Lachnospiraceae bacterium
ATAGGATATAAGTTTACTGATATTAACTTAACATCAATAAGAGCGATTTGTTCATTTGGCATTATGATTTTGATATTTGGAGTAAGGATACTAATGAGAATGGGATTCGACGGTTCATATTTATACGATCGAATAACTGTGAGTTATACACAGGCGATAGCAGCATTTTGTATTTTTTATATCATTGCATACATATTTAAAAATAGAAAAGCAAACCAGATAGTATTATGGATTAGCAGCATAAGTTTTGAAATGTACTTGTACCATTATATGTTTACCGTTGGTCCAATAAAGTTATTTGGTATATCGGGTAACTGGATTATAGACTGTATAGTTGTAACTATTGTAGTAGTAATTATTTCTATGATAATGAGCAGATGGTCAGCATTGATAATTAGAAAATTGAATGTTAGGTATCTATGCAAAGTAGAAGTAAGAAAGTAAAAGTTGACAGGCAGTGGAAAATATTCACTCAGGCATAATCATGCACTGTCTATAATTCAGTCAAAATATATAAAAATAAGAGAAAAGGCAGAGAAATAGCCATCGCAACTTGAATTTGACTCGAAAGAATGCTAGGATGAATAAAATAGAGCATTGGGAGAGGGAGGTGATATAATGGCCGTAATACGCGATACAGTGCTTCTGCCTGGATTTCAATATATTGCAAAGCAATTGGAAAAAGGATCTCTGGATGGAGTGATAGATTCTCTTGATGAGCTGATACAGGGCTGCGTTGTACCAGAAGCTGAGACAGTCTTTAAGAACATCAGAGATTGGTTTGTTTTATATCAGGAAAATGAGAGTGATGCCAGAAGTTTTTTGGAAGAGATGATATATACGCCGGCTCAATGTGGTCAGTGTCTGATTTGCCAGCAATGTCAGCAGATGTTCCTTATAGAACTTTATGAGAAATTTTATAGTGACAGCAAGTTTGAGGATTTAAAAGCGGGTATTAAGAATAATAATTATTATGTATTAGAGCGTCTGCCGGAAAATCTTTACAGACATTTGGATGCGAAAACAAAAGTAGGCGAATACTATTGGGAACACTGCAAAAATCTTAGAAGAACAGAATCATTCGTAAATAAATTTGTAGTGCTGAAAGGAATGAGTTCTTCAACCCCCGCTATTCTGAATGGAGCTTTTAATACGCAGGCTTACCATGGAGGAGGATTATATTTTAACTGGTCAGGCTTTGGTATTGCGATCGATCCAGGGTATCATTTTGTTGAAAATATGCATAATGTAGGGCTCAGTATATTAGACATTGATGCTGTTGTCATTACCCATGAGCATATAGATCATACGAATGATATTAGAATATTGGATGATTTGAATTACAGCCTGACGGATTACCTCCGTGATGAAAAAAGAAACCATACAATAAATTGGTATCTTGACGGTGTGACATATGAGTTGGTTAAAACTCTTCAGAAAAATGGAAGTGGTTTTTCAGACCGGACAAATAGAATTTATAAAATTATGCCGAAAGAACAGAACATTGTGTGGGAAGAAAAAGGAAAAGAGATCACACAGCAGCAAATTGACTGTATATCAGAACAGGGGATTAGAATCTTTGAAAAGGGAAATAGCAGTATAACGATGAAGGCGGGAATGACTTTCCATGAGAGAGATCGTGGGGGTTCGGATTCTGATAAGATTCATTATCTAAAACACACATTCGCGTCAGCATTTGAATTAAAAGGGGAATCAGTAGAAAGAAAAATTTTTTACAGCTCGGATACATGCTATAGAGATTCCCTCGGAGAGTATGCCAAAGGTGCGGATATTGTAGTCGCCAACATCAGTTCCATATACGAAGGCGATCTGCTGAAAATAGAGCCCAAGAAAACACATCTCGGTTATATGGGATGTTTCGAACTGTTAGAATCTATGAAGGAAACGCCTCCGGCTCTGTTCCTGATATCAGAATTCTGGAATGCAAAGGCAGATATCCGGTTTGACATAACACATTATATGAAAGATGAGATTCTTCGTTTACAAGGAAAGAATTTTCAAAAAACTAAAATCATACCAACGGAAATCGGGATGCAGGCAGATTTGATAAAATTGACGATGCAGTGTGCTGTCTGCAGAAAGTTTGTAGATGATTTTATTATTATGAGACCTGCCAAAGGGTATAGTGAAATTAAATGTGTCTGCAGTAATTGCTATTATTGAAACATACAACAAAAGAAGAAGGTGTACATGTGGAAAAAGGCGAAGCTGTTTATGAATTTGTTGATAAATTCGCATATTTTGCCTGTGCGGGAAACATTGTGCTCGAATGTTATACCATGACAGACGGTGAAGAAGCATATAAAAAGCTTATGACAGCATTTGATAAATATATGCAGTATTATAAAAAACTTATATCGGCTGTCGAACAGGGAGCTATTACTCAGGAAGTGGCGGATACTTCAATAAATACATATATCAACTGGTTACAGAGTAAAAGTATGAAGTCGTTTGTAGAAAAACTTCAGGCTTGCCTGAAAGATCACAATGAAGATAAGATAGATATTAAGAGCCAGATGGAAACTATACAGACGAAAATGCGAACTTCCAAATTCACTACATCAGATTTACAAAAATTATTAGAACATATTAGAACTATGGAAGAAGATAATGGAGAATAAAATGGGATTAGAAATGTTATTGGGCAGGTATAGCGCTGAACAAACAGAGGTTTTAAGAAAAATTAATAGAGATGATTCATTCGCTCTGCATGAATTTGAAAACCGCGGCGGTTTCTGGAAAGCGGGAGAAAAAATGGATCCGAAATATGATTTCCTTCCAAATGAAGAAGAAAGGGATGAATATATTTCGGAGAGTCTGGGGAGATTGTTAGGTAATGGTAAGTGAGAATACAGTTCTTTCTGATTTCGAGCATATGCAGTATGCAGATTATGCAGCGCAAAAAATATCGATTTATTATGAATATCTGAGTATTCTGGAAAAGTGGTTTTCGGAAGCTGGTTGGGAACTGCCGCTGCCCTGCAGGACAAATTTTAGAGACGCCTGGTTTCATTTTAAAAAGCTTTACGAACGTAAAGATTATGTGAAAGTTGTACAGGAAGAATATGCGTTAGAGGAACATCTGATCAGAGCTGTAAAAGATGCCATTATATGCTATTATCAGATTTATATCAGAAGAATAGAGATAGTCTATGAATTTTTCCGTACAGGCAATTTGGCAGACTGTATTGTGCCAGAGCATCTGGATGATGTAAAAAGAAATGCTGAGTTTATTACAGTACATACGGAGAATTGGGCTATGGAACTGTATAAGAGATTGGAAGAACCTGTAAATATGGATATATTTATGGAAACAGCCTGCTACGTATATTGCAGAGATATGGATTTGAATCGGGTTGCTGAGCATTTGCAGAGCTGTTTGCATAAAATTAAAAATTATTATTCAAAATTGCGCCTGAACGGAACAGATATTTACCGCCCGGT
>CALWGP010000198.1 GCA_944380095.1 uncultured Lachnospiraceae bacterium
ATGTGTCATTTGCTCTATGTAACCTCTTTCTTCTAATATGCCAAATACATTTTCCATTTTATTGTTTCCTTTCTTTTTATGTTATTTTATAAAGATGTGTCCCCAGTTGTTCCATTTGGACAATTAGGAAACGTCCCCAATTGACCTAAAAATCTATTTAAGTTTTTGACTGTTATTCCAGTTTCTCCTGAGATTGTTTCTATTGGATTTTCTAGTCCATTTTCTGCTACATAGTTTTGTAATGTTTGAAACTCAAATCCATCTCTACGACTGCATTTTGGACATACGTCTCCTTCTGCTATATAAAAACTTCCACATCTACTACATCTATTAAATTCCATTTTTATTCCTTCCTTTCACTTTTGCTTTTGCTTTTTTATTTTATTGTCCTGTTATAAAGAAATACAAAATTCTAAATAATACAATTCCTCCTAATGCTGCTGCAATTGATAATATTACTGTTGCAGGTGCACTTAGTTTGTGAACTTCTTGCTTATTTTCTAAATTTTTTAAATCTTTTTTTGTTTCTTCCATAATAATCTTCTCCTTTGTTTTTTCATTTTTATATATTTTATTACATTTTTCTCTATTTGTCCACTACTTTTTTATAAAAGGTAATTCTTTTTTTATTACCTATTTCTTTCTACTATTTCTACAATGTCCGCAATATATTCACCAATAATAGGAATGTTTAACGTGACAATTTTTTGCAAAATTATTACTAATACAGCTGTAATTATTGTTACACCTATGCCTATTCCCACACCTCTGAAAATTCCAGCCATAAAATTTCTAATTATTATTTCTTTTTTACTACCCAATAAATGTGCTAGTTCTACTATATTTCCTTCTTGCAATAAATCGGCTAATCTTTTTATTGCTTCTTCTAATAAATTAATTTTCTTTTTTCTAATCCACATAAATAAAAACCCACCTTTTAATATGGTGGATTTTTTTATTCTTTTTTATTCATTATTAGTAGTATTTTCAGCTTCATTTACTATTGTATTTGTTGTATTTTCCTCTACAATTTCATTGTTTACATTGCTTTGATCATTTTCAGTATTTTCTTTTTTCTTATCTTCTTCTTCTTTTAATTGTTCTAATGAAGTTATTAAGTCTTGTAATTTTTTGACATCTTTCCCCATCATTTCCCAATCATTGTTATTATTAGATTCTGTTAAATTGTTATTTGCTTTTATGATTGCTTCAATTAAGCCTTCTAAATCATCTGTATTTTCTACTTCTATGTCTACAGCATATTGGGAAAGTAAGTTTGATAATGCCTCATTCAAATTATCTCCTATTGCTACTTTGTTACCTGATGCTACAATTATTTTCTTTAAGATTGGTACTTCTGATTCGTTTAACATTGTTTGATAAATTGGTTCTACATAAAGTAATGTATTATTAATTGGAACAATTATCATTTGCTTTGTAAGTTTGGTTCCAGTTACATTTAATTGTTCTAGCTCGCTTGATATAGCTTCGTCTTCTTCTATTTGTTTGTCTAATTGCATTGGTCCTACAATGTTACTATCTGCTGAAAATTTGTACAATTTTAATCTGTTATTTGTACCATCTGTTGTTCCTACTAAATAAGCTAATATATTTTGTTTTTCGTCTGGTGTATATACTTGTACTAATCCAAATTGTTCTCCCTCTGATGTTTTTAACATTGTATAATATGGTTCCATATAACTTCCTGTTGATTTTGTGTTTCTTACACTATTGTATTTTGCAATATCCCATAAGTCATCAGCTCTATATAATACCTCTGGTTTTACATTATGATATGTTTTTAGAATTTCAGCTTGTACATTGTATAAAAATTCTGGGTAAACTAAATGGCTTGCTATGTCTTCTGGTATTTCTTCATCTAAGTCCATAAATAATGTGCTATATATATTTCTGTATGCCATTGCAATTGGATCTGTTCTGTCTGTTATATAATATGATATTGTTCCATCATAACTGTCTACTAATACTTTTACAGAGTTTCTTATATAGTTTATGTTTTCTTTTATTCCATCATGTTCTATACTTGTATATTGTGAATATGGATAATTGCTTGATACTGTGTAAGCATCAATTACCCATACAATTCTTCCGTCATCTGTTACTACTGTGTATGGATTTTCATCATAAATTAAGTATGGCAAAGCTTTTTTTGCTCTTGTAATTACATTTCTATTTACTAAAATTTTGCTATCTTCTGTCATTTCTCCTGAAAATGCTAGATTTAAGTCTCCTTTGCTAATTCCTAGAATAAGTCTATCTAAAAATCCTAATTGTAATCCTGCTTCTCCATCATAACTAGATGTATAATCTGTTCCATTTTCATCTGTATAGTCGTATTCTTGTTTGTTTTTAGCATTTGTAGCTATTGTTTCACTAGTAGTTACTCCAAAATAAATTCTAGGTTCTTCTATGTTTATTTGCTCATCTTTTCCTGATACATCTTTTTGAACATATTGTATATTTCCAGTTTCTGTGCTTTCTATTGCTGATACTATAATTTCGCCCATTCCATGTGTGTACTCATATGTTTTGTTACTATATTTTCTGCCTGAATTTTTTATTTCTCTTGGTG
>CALWGP010000199.1 GCA_944380095.1 uncultured Lachnospiraceae bacterium
TCCTGATACGATTTTTATTATAATCTGAATATAATTTACTTCCTTAAAAGAACGATAATTTTCCTTTCTATCAATATCAATAAGCTCTTTCATCTTCTTCATTTGGAGACTGTCGTCTACATGCCACATATGATAAATACGTTTCAATCCAGATCCCCAGATTTGGTAACTTTGCATTTCAGAATAAATCACATGGTTAAACCTTAAATGAACTCTTTTATTTTCTTCAAATCCATGCATCCAGGTCATACTGATTGTTCTCTTTTCAGAATCAAATGAATATCCTTCAAACATGCCGTCATGACTGTCTAATTTATCAATCTTTTCTCTATTTTCAAATAAAAACCTCATAGCTTGCCTCTTTCTTTAAATTTTATATTTACATATATCAGACTTGAAACATCATACGCTAATCACCATGCTATATTGACAGGGATTAACGCATTCATCATTTCATCTTTAATCACCGCGGTTTAAACTCATATGGATTAGTCGGAAATTTGTGATATTCTACCTACCTAATGCATATACTGGCCTTAACTTACTGAATACCTTTCCAACTGTTTTTAAAATGGTCGAAAAGAAAGCATACTGAATTATTCATCCCACGATTCATCCTCTCTATCGTCCAGTATAGCATTCAGGTCTTCTTCGCTGACTTCTTTTAATTCTCCGTATTCTTCTTTGTCACCGTAACTCTTATGGTTATTTTTCTCTGACATTCCTAATAATGTCAGCATTTCTGCACGCAGCTCCTGATATTTCTTTTTTCCCCGCACCATCCCGTAGCTGTCAAGGATTGTGAGGGATGGTTTCCCATAATATGTCATCACAGCCGCAACACGGTTCCTGTCCTTCTTCTGGTCTACTGAACAGACAGACAACAGTCTTTTTTCCAATTCCTTACTATATTCCTCCACACAAAGAATGAAAAGGATTGACGCATTCTCTGCCCTGCTATTGTTTCCTATGTAGGTCTTCCAAAAGTCAGAAAAAATCTCATTCAGCTGTTTCATGGTATCTTCTGCATATTTCTGCACATGTATGAGCTGAAAGATGCGGATTTCATTTCTCATATATTTGACGTAAAGATCTGATTCACCTTCCCGGTTTTCTATTTCGTAGGAATCCACATACTGGTATCCATTTGCCGGGCAGGAGATTCTTAGATTTTCCCGCATTCTTTTATATCGGATATAATAATGATTATGGAAAGGCTTATAATAACCTATATTATGTGTTTTCGTTATATTACTGTATGGCTGCCAAATTCCCTCTGCGTTCTGCAGGTAACGGAAATCTTCATTGTAACGCCAACAATAAAATGTGCGAAAAGTAATCCATGTAAGAAAAATAATCCAATAAACACATCCCATTACCCAGAGCACAATATTGGAAGAAAACAAAGAGCGTGTCCATTTTAGGCTGAGCATACTCCCCCAAGACCACAATGTTACAACACCCAAACAGACTTGGCAATAAAATAGTCCTTTCAGATTCGCCCCCCAAATAGGTTTACCAGGAGTCTTTCTAAAATATTTTCTTACATATAGAGGATTGTATTCTGATACAGAGTCAGCATAAATATAATATGTCCGATTTTCAAGAAAGCTCATTCCTGAGAAAAAAATAAAATTTGCCAAAACAAATCCTATAAAACATACTGGTTTGTGTTCAAATAAGGTTTTTCCCACATCAAGATTTGCAAAAAATATCACTATTTCAACGCCTAAATTCAACCATTGTTTTATACAAAAGTTTTTATCGGCCATACATAATCTACATCCCTTCTCACCATACTGGCAGATATTTAATCTGCCAGTACGAATTATCAGTAAATCCAGTTTATTTCACCATTCATAAACACTAAACGGAATCCCTTTTCTCTTTTGGCTTTAAATACACTCTTTACGGCAGGAGAGGTCGTTGTCGATATGCCATAATTTACTACTGTCCTTGCTGTCGACTTAATCATTTCTCCAGCATAACGTACGTTTTCGCTTGATATTTTTCTGTTTTCTTTATATAATCAAAGGTTTAAATCTTTTATTTTTTTAATCAACGGATTTCCATCAAAATACACATATAAGTTTCTATTATGTAAAGTTTCTAAAGATTCTTTGACCGTAGCGATCACATCCGCACTGATAAACCGCCTCCCTGTTCTTTGAGCCATTATTTACTGTTCAGTAATTTTTCAGTTTTTTCTTCTTCGTACTCCTCCCTATTGCCATAGGAAATACAGCGGAATCTATCAACATGATTATATCTCTCAGATATGTCTAAGAGCTTTAAAAGTTCTTTTTTCATCTTTTTATATTCTTTTACGCCAAAAACGGTGCCAAATCTCTCTGGAATTGTCAGCATGGCGTTTTCTGAAAAAACAAGAATCCCCGGCAGACGGTGGCGTCTTCTGCTCTGGTCTATCGCCTGACAGTTGAATAATCTTTTTTCGAGCAGCCTGTTATACTCATCTATACACATCAGAAAAATAATGGACGCATCTTTTACTTTTTTCTTTTTCCCTATAAATTTCAGCCAGTAGTCCTCAAAAACCGCATTTAATTCCTTCATTTTTTCTTTTGAGTATTCTTTTATATGGATCAGCAGAAAAATTTTCAATGTTTCATTCCGCTTTTCATGATATATCCTGCATTCGCCATCATCTTGCAGCCTGTACGCCTCAAGGAATGTATATCCCCCTCTTTGACAGTTCCTGTCCAGCTTTTCCCGTATTTTTATATATCTTACATAATAGTGGCAGCAAAACTCTTTCCGGTCTTCCAGGTAATACTGTTTCCACCCTGTATGTTTTACCGGACGGAGAATACAACTGAACGGTTCCCAGATACCATTTTTATTTTTTATATACTGGCATGAACGGGCATATTTAATCCGGTAATATCCGTCAATCACAAAGCGCAGACAGATCAGGCCAATAAAGCAACACATAAGCAGCCATTCAGCCATGGAAAATTCATATTGAAAATCACTATCAAATAATATGACGCGGCTAATCCTGTATATAATGGCAATACCTATTAATACATATAATCCCATCTGGAGATAGCATCCGCCTTTTAATCCATTCAGCCATGGCAAAAAACGTGGATTATCCCGAAAACAGCCTCTTTCGTATAATGGGTTCTGTTCAACCCTCTCACCACCAAAATTATAATTAAACCTTGTATCTACCATATCTAATGGCGTTATAATAATTGCATAAAACATGGC
>CALWGP010000200.1 GCA_944380095.1 uncultured Lachnospiraceae bacterium
AAATATGAACGAAACGCGCGACTTGAAGGGGCTCTCGGACGTCCCTGTCCGAAGGGCTGTTGCTATGCAGGTGGTCCCAGCTGTGGCCAGCCAGATGATCACCCTGGTCTACAACCTGGCCGATACTTACTTTGTGGGCATGCTCAATGCCCCCCATGAAACCGCAGCCATCACCGTGGTCTACCCCTCATTCCTGATGCTGACGGCTATTTCCAACCTCTTTGGCGTCGGCGGTGCCAGCGCCATCGCCAGATCGCTGGGAACGAGAAGGGCGCCAGGCGGATCTCCGCTATCTCCCTCTGGGGCGGGCTTTTGTCCGCTGTGGTATTTTCACTGCTGTTTTCCTTGCTGTCCGGCCCGGTGCTCCGCCTGTGCGGCGCCACGGAGGACACCTACGGGATCGCTCTTGGCTATGCCAGGTGGGTTGTCGTCCTGGGCGGGCCCTTCACCATCCTCAATACGCTCCTCGCCAACCTGGTCCGGGCGGAGGGCCGTGCGGGGCCTGCCGCCTTTGGCGTCTCCCTAGGCGGGCTTTTGAACATTATCCTGGACCCCCTCTTTGTCCTGCCCCAGTTCCTGGGCCAAGGGGCAGTGGGCGCCGGGGCCGCCACCGCGCTCTCCAACGCCGCCGCAGCGGCCTATTTCCTGCTCTATCTGGCCTGCCGGAGGGAAAATACATACCTGAGCCTCTCTCCGGCCCATCTCAAGTACGTACCGCGCTACTTGGGTTCCATCCTGGCCATTGGCTTCCCCTCCGCCATACAGTACGCCCTCACTGTGGTCGCCACCGCAGCCCAGGCAAAATTTGTCTCCCAGTATCCCACTGAGGCCGTGGCCGCCCTGGGGATCGTCAAAAAACTGGACCAGCTCCCCCTCTACTTCTCCATCGGGGTTTCCAACGGCCTTTTGCCCCTGCTGGCCTATAACCATGCCGCGGGCTGCCAGGAGCGGCGGGAGAAAGCGTTCCGGCTGGGAAGCGCGGTCTCCCTGGCGTTTGCCCTGCTCTGCCTAGTGTGTTATGAGCTCTTTGCCAGCGTCCTGGCCTCCCTCTTTATCCAGGACCCCGTTACTGTCCGGTACGGCGCGGTGTTCCTGCGGTGCATGGTCACCACAATGCCCTTGATGGCACTGTGCTACCCCATGATTATCCAATTCCAGGCGATGGGACAGGCCAAAGCCTCCCTGGTCTGCTCCGTCCTCCGGAAGGGTGTGCTGGATATCCCCCTGCTCTTCCTGATGGACACCCTGTTCCCCCTGTATGGGTGCATGTGGGTGCAGCCCATTGTGGATGCCATCTCCCTGGTGGTGGCGCTCCGCTTCTACCGGCGTATCCAGGGGGCTACCACCCCCGCCTGAGAGCCTTGGCCGGCGGCCTTCGGCACGAAGGGGATTTCATCCCCCGGCCTCTTTCAGGCAGGCGCTAGGGCGGGGATCGCCGCACTTGGCGATCTGCCGCTTTTACGAGATACGTTAACGCCCCTCTTTTAAACGCCCCCTGAGGGGGCGCTGCTTCCTATGTTAGGCTCGTATAAATGATCCAGCGAAACAGCAGCCCCGCGTACGGAATTTTTCCTGTACGCGGGGCTGCCGTTCTGTTAAATATCTTCTGCCATTTACCTGGCGTAATTCAGAATACTGAAATACGCTGTCATTCCTTATTGTACAGCATACAAGCAACCTGATGGCCGCCGCCCACGTCCCGCAATTCAGGGTCGCGGCTCATGCAGGCCTCGCTGCAGTAATTGCAGCGGGGTGCAAACCGGCATCGTGACGGCGGTTCAATCGGGTCAGAAACCTCACCGCGTAAACTGTTGCTGAGCCTATGCTCTGGTTTTAGATCCGGCATTGGGATCGCACGAATCAGTTCCTTCGTATAAGGGTGCAGGGGATTGGCAAACAACTCCTTTGATGGAGCGCGCTCTACGACAACGCCAAGATACATCACCATAATATCGTCAGAAATGTGCCTGACAACGGACAAATCGTGGGTAATGAAGAGATACGTCAGCCCATGGCTCTCCTGAAGATCCATCAGCAGGTTCAAAATCTGCGCTTGAATCGACACATCCAAAGCAGAGACAGGCTCATCACACACAATAAACTCCGGATGCAGAACAAGTGCCCTCGCAATTCCAATTCGCTGCCGGCGGCCGCCGTCAAGCTCATGCGGGTATACTTGCTCAAACCGTTTTGCAAGCCCAACAGTCTCCATAATCCGGGTAACGATTTCTTCCCTTTGTTCTTTAGGAACTTTGTAAACCTTCAATGGGTCCGCGATGAGATCTTTTACCGTCTTGCGGGGATTTAAGCTCGCATATGGATCTTGAAAGATAATCTGCATCTTTTTGCGCATTTCCCGCATCTGTGCCGGCGTATATCCCTCAATTCTTTCCCCTTTATAAAGGATCTCGCCTTCTGTCGGTTCAATCAGCCTCAAGATCGTGCGCCCTAATGTCGATTTTCCACAGCCCGATTCGCCGACAACTCCCAGCGTCCGCTTTTCCCCAATCTGCAAGTCGACATGGTCTACCGCGTGAAGAAGCCCACGCTTTGTCTTGAAATATTTTGTCAGCCCTTTCGTTTCCAACAGCGGTTGACGCATATTATCTTGTCCCATCAGCAGCCCTCCTCTCTGGACTCCGAACTGTCTTTCTCGTAGAGGAAGCAGGAGATGCTGTGTGTGTCAGAAAGCACACACTTGCCAGGCCTCGACATCCTGCAACGCTCGGTGCTGTGCGGGCACCTGTCGCTAAAGCTGCATCCTTCCTGCTGAATCATAGGATCTGGCATCAGGCCCGGAATGGGTGAAAGCCGGTTCATGTCCTTATTCATCTCAGGAATAGAGTTAAACAGCCCTACAGTATAGGGGTGATGTTCTTCCGCTTCATAAATGTCCTGTACGGTACCACTTTCGACAATCTGCCCGGCATACATAATTGCTACTTTGTCACAAGTCTGCGCCACAACGCCCAAATCGTGCGTAATGAGGATCATACCGGTATTAAACTTCTTTTTCAGTTCATTCATCATCTGCAGCACTTGAGCTTGGATTGTAACATCCAGGGCAGTCGTCGGTTCATCTGCCAGCAGCAATTCAGGGTTGCAGGC
>CALWGP010000201.1 GCA_944380095.1 uncultured Lachnospiraceae bacterium
ACATCATAATTAGTCCATTTAGAAATATCCATTTTATTAGTTAAATAATCTTTATTAGCATAAATCATAGGTTTATAGCCATATTTGTTCATTTGATCAATAAAACCTTTAACTGCATCTGTTCTTTGCGCTACTGTTAATTTATCAGCACGACCATTGCCATGTCCTTCAGTTGATGATTCAACATCTAAAACTAAAGGCATTTCAATATTACCTATTGCCCCTGGTGTCATATTAATCGCTTCAATTATAAAGTTAGCTTCAGCAGCACCTTCAAGATATGTAGTTGCCTGACTAAAGAAATAAATACCAGCCTTAATATTATTATTAACTGCATTAGTAAAGTTCTCACTAAACTTAGTATCCATAACCATTACACCAGTACCATATCCTCTATAACCACATCTAATCATTGCAAAATCAACACCACCAGAATTTTTAACAGCAGTCCAATTTATATTTCCATTAAATTGAGAAACATCTATTCCATGTTCAAAACCATCATAAACATATAAAGTTATATTTTGAGTATTAATTACTTCATTTAAGTGATCATATATTTTAATAGACAAAGTATGATAACCTACTGTTAAATTAGAAAGATCAGTTGTTACTTCATACCCTGGAGTTGGATTTGTTTCTCTTCCTCCATAACCCTTTATAGCATTTAAAACATCTTCTCTTTCAAATCTTGAAACACTTTCTTTTATTTCGTTATTATCTATAAATACTCTAACCGTAGAATTTATATCTTCACTCATTACCCATCCTCTTACAAAAAGTTTCTCTTTTCTATTAATATTTTGAGCATTAGGATAATCTATAGTAATAGCACTTTCATATTTCTTTACTTTAAAACTAGCTTGTTTAGCCTCAATAACTTCTCCATCAGCTAATTTTAATTTAACTGATAAAGTATGAGTACCATCTGTTAAGTTAGTTACATCATATATATATTTATAATTTGGTAAAGTATTAGATGGACCATATTCTTCTAAAAGACCAGAACTAATATTTCCATCATTAGTACGATTAATATTTTCAGCGATTAAATTGTTATCAATATATAAATCTAAACTAAATGATGGCGCTTCACTTAAAACATAACCACTTATATCAATAGAATTTTTATATGTACTATTAGTTGGAGTAGTAATATTAATACTACTTTTATATTTTTCTAATGTAAATGTTTTTGAAGAAGTAGCGATTACTTCATTATTACTAGCAATAACCTCTACTTTAATAGTATGGTTGCCATCTTTATAATTTGTTAAATCATATGTTGTACTAAATCCTGGTGTTGGGTTAGTAGTTATATCCCCATAACCTTTAATCGCATTCAATACATCACTACGTTTATCATCTATTGCAGGTGTTGTAATCTCTTCTTCATCTAAATAAACTTTAAGTGTTTTATTAGCGGTTTCACTCATTACCCATCCTGAAATTAATAAAGATCTATCAGAATTATTTGTTGGATTATCTATAGTAACCATAGTATTAGGTTTTTTATTAATAAATTCTCTAGTATCTTCTGCTAATGTGTTACCTAAATCATCTTTAGCAATTATTTTGACTGTATGAGTACCATAACTATAATAGTTTAAATCAACTGTAAGTTGATATCCTGGTGTTGGATTTGTACTACTATCTCCATATCCTTTGATAGCAGCGATAACATCACTTCTTTTTGATCTTATTACCCCTTCTAATTTTTCTCCATCTAAATACACTTCTAAAGTAGGATTATCATACTCACTCATTATCCAACCTTGTATCTTTAATTGGTTGACTTTTTCTTCATCTAATTTAGGATAGTCTATATTTATTAGAGTCTTTGGAGCTCTTTTAGTTATAATTACACTTTTTTCTTTTAATACTCTATTAGAGGAATCCAACAATTCAATTTTTATAGTATGTTTGCCATATTCATAATGACTTAAATCGATCGTTCCTCTAAAGCCTGGTGTTGGATTTGTACTACTATCTCCATATCCTTTGATAGCAGCGATAACATCACTTCTTTCATGTCTTTCTATACTTCCTGTAACATCATTATCATCTACACTTACTCTAATATTATTATTAGCTTCACTCATAGTCCAACCTGCTAAATATACACTATCTATGACTTCACTATTATTTGCTGGTAAATCGATTGTTATATCACTAGCAGGTGCTTTTTTATTAATAGTTACACTTTTTTCTTTTAATACTCTATTAGAACTATCTAAAAGTTCTACTTTTATAGTATGTTTACCATAGTCATAACTACTTAAATCTATTGTTCCTCTAAATCCTGGTGTTGGATTAGTACTACTATCTCCACATCCTTTAATAACATTTAATACATCACTTCTTGTATGTCTTTCTATACTACTCGTAACATCATTACCATCTACAGTTACTCTAATATTATTAGCAACTTCACTCATTGTCCAACCTGCTAAATATACACTATCTACTACTTCACTATTTTTAGAAGGTAAATCTATTGTCATATCACTAGCAGGAGACTTTTTAACAAAATTTCTTGTCTCTTCTGTTAATGTATTTCCTGTTGCATCTTTAGCTAATACTTTTATAGTATGTTTACCATAATCATAACCACTTAAATCAATTGTAAGTTGATACCCCGGTGTTGGATTAGTACTACTATCTCCATATCCTTTGATAGCAGCAATAACATCACTTCTTTTTGACCTTATAACGTCCGCATCTAACATTTTATTATCTAAATATATTTCTAAATTCGCATTAGAATCCTCACTCATTATCCAGCCTTGAATATATAACTCATTTATTAAATTTTCATCCTGTTTTGGATAATCTATATTTATTAAAGTATTATTTGCAGCATTAACAACTAACATACCTATAAAAAATACAAAAACTATCAAAAAACTACTAACTATTTTTTTCACTTTTTCACCTCTTTACCTCTACGTATTCTTTATAATTATAACAAATATAATATTTTTATTGAAGAAGTTTTTCAACTAACTTTACACTTAAAATATTTTAGATATT
>CALWGP010000202.1 GCA_944380095.1 uncultured Lachnospiraceae bacterium
CCATCTTCGAGTATGGGATCGTCCGGCCGTTCTCGTCCTTCTTGCCTTCCGCCAGGCTTACCAGCGCCTTGGCCATGATCAGCCTGTACTGCGCCTCGCTGTCGTCTCCGGCCTTCTGCTCAACGTCCTGCATCCACTTGTAGGGCTCAAACGCCGATATCTCTGCCTTTGCCGTCTGCGTGGCGTAGTCCTCCACGTACCGCACAAACTGTGCCTGTTCCTCCGCCGTGTAGCTCCCCGCCTGCGGGATCAGCTCATTCAGGATATTATACGCGGTCTTCGTCCGGCCTTCTGCATAGTCCACATACTGCTGCCCGGTCAGTTCCACCTCTTCGTTTCCTGCCTTAAAGCTGGCGCCCATGCGGTCCGGCAGCACGTCCGTCCCCGCCGTTTTGCTCAGTTCTTGCAGGTAGGTATCCACTTTGGCAGCGCTGCCTTTTTGCAGCATGCCTGCATAGGTAGCCGTTTCGCCCGCCGTTCCGTACAAGGCGGCCAGCCGGTTTTCCTGGCTCTTATTGCCCTCTACATCCTCATACAGCTGCATATAGGTGTTGTTTTCTTCACCCCGCAGGCGGTTGTACAGCATCTGCGCCTGCGCGTCCGTGTATCCCATCTCGCTCTGCAGTCTGCTCACCGCATTGGCCGCTTTGCTTCCCGTTATGGTTTTCCCGTCCGCGTCTTTGTCGCTCTCGCTGTTCGCCACGATCTCCCGCGCCTGGATCATCGCGCCGATATTCTGGCCGCCGCTCAGCGTCTGCACCAGTTCGACCCAGCCGTCGGTCTCGTACCCGGCTATCACGCTTTCGCGCGCCGTTTCCTGGGCGTATTCCCGGGCCTTGCGTACATAGTCCACCTGTTCCTCGGTACTGGCGCTCTTGCCGTAGGTTTTCATGTACTCGTCGATCAGGTTCACCGTGCTCTGCTGCACCGCTTTCGCGTACCGCACATAGTCCGGCCCGGTCAGCACCACATTGTGCTCCACGCCGTCGGCATCGGTATAGTTGATTTCGTTGTCCAGGCGCTTCGGCAGCACCGCGGCGTTCTCCTTCATGGTCCCGTCGTCCTGCTTTTCCGCGCTGTTCTTTGCCAGCGCCTGCACCCAGGCGTCCACGCTGGCAGCCTTGGCCGTCCCCAGCATTTCCGCGTAGGTCTCGCCTTTGTACAGCGCCTTGAACTCATCCTTATTCCCGCCGGCCGCTTTCACCTGGTTGTACAGGTCGATGTAGCTGTAGTCGTCCGGGTCGCGGTTCATCTTACGGTCCAGCTGCAGCGGGTCCTGCAAGTCCGTCAACATGTCGTAGGCGGTCTTTGCCTCGCGGATCGCCGAGCCCATCGGCAGCCCGCTCAGGCTCGACAGCGCCGTTGCGACCTGGTACGTCAGCCGGTACGGTGTGATGTTCCCATCTTTCACCTTCTCCAGCGCTTGCAGCGCCTCCCACGCTTCCGTGAACATTTCCATGTCGCTGCGCGTCGGGTCGTACCCGTCCACGATGCTCAGCACATCCTTTACCAGCGGGATATTGTTCAGCAGGTTCACGCCGTCCACAAAATTCTCCCACAGGTTTTGCAGGTAGCGTTCCCCGTACTCTTTGTCCCTGTCTTCATCGCGCGTCACGCGCGCCGCATCCATTAAGGCCGCGGCCGCCGCCGTCCCCAGCGCCGAGAGTGCATAGGTTGCCGTCGCGCGGGCAAAATTCGCCTTTGCGCCCTTCTTCCCGTGCATCATGTCGTTCCAGGCTTCCGCCACCATGCTGTAGCTTTTCGTCGGCTCGGCAAAAAAGTTCGTGCTCATCTGCGCCAGCGGGTTTTTACTGCGCATGATATGGCTGCGGTGCAGCACGCTGTCCACCACCTGCGTCTTGTCCACGATCTCGCTCAGCCGGTCCGCACAGTAGGTGGTAAACGCTTCGCTGCCAGGCTCCAGTCCCTTCGCTTTGGCCTCCGCCTCGCAGGCATTCCACAGCGTGCCCCAGGTCACTTTGTCGCCCAGCTCTGCCAGCTTTGTGCCGGCATCGCGCACCCGGTCCATCGTGGTCTGCTGGCCGGTCAGCACATTGCGCATCGTCTGGCCAATGTTGGTCTCGAAATACCCCCAGCTCTTCCATTTGGCAATGGCGCAATGTTCCTCCGCCATCTTCATGCCATGGCGCAGCTTCGTCACATCCGCCGCCAGGTATTTCGGGTTCATCACCATGCCGGCGCGTATATACGCCGTCGGCTGCTGGATCGCCACGCGCAGGTTTGCGCCCACCTTTGCGACCTTCCAGTTGCGCGTGATCGTCCGCGTCATCTTGTCCAGGCCGGTCGTGCTCGGCTTCTCGCTCATGCCGTTTATGTCCTTCAGCAGCGTGGTAAAGTAGTCCTTGCCCTTTCGGCCATACAGCCCCTCGATCTGCTCCTTGGTGCTCACCTCGGTGCCGCTCTTCCAGTTGTACCACTTCATGGCGTCGCTCAGCGGTATGCTCCACGCATTGTACGTCGCCATGTTTGCCACATGGTTGCTCCAGGTGTCAAAGGCGTCCCCCACTAGCACGCTGTTGTTCGCGTGCCGCTGCAGGCTCTTGGTAAATCCCTGGTTCTTGATCGCCCAAAATCCCGGGGTCCCTCCGTCGGTGGCGTCGCTGGTCCGCGTCTGGTTGCTGTCGCTCTTGATCGGCCAGTAATGCCGCTCCGTGAACTTATCCAGCCCATACAGCGCGCGGCTCACCTCGTTGCCCCAGCCCGCCGGGCCGTCCTTGGCGCTCAGGTACTCGCTCATTTTCTGCGCCATCTGCACCTGTTCGTTCGTCAGGCTGCCGGTGATCTTTGCAAGGTCCCCCGGCGTCAGGTTCACGCGCCGGCCGGTTTTCTTCCCGTTGCTGTCCACCAGCGTAAAGCCGCCCTGCATCAGGTGTTCATGCGCCTGCTGGCGCTGGCTCAGGTTGTACAGCTCCATGCGCTGCACCACCGTCAGGCGGATGGTCCGCCCATCGTGCAGCGTAAATGGCTGCGTCGGTGCTTTTTCTCCGGTCCAG
>CALWGP010000203.1 GCA_944380095.1 uncultured Lachnospiraceae bacterium
AATCTGTTATTATTTTATCTGCAATATCAAATAACTCATATGAATTAAATTCATCTTCAAATATAACGCCATCTTTTTGTATATACTTATATTTTTTCTGATCTAATGGATGTAATTTTATTATCAAATTATACTTTTCTGTGTCAAAACTTTGAATTAACTTATTTAATTTTATTTTCTTTCCTTTTCTAAATGTAGGTACATATAATACATTTTCTTTTTCTTTTAAGATTGGATGTTTTTCATAAATTTTATCTACATCTTTTTCTTTCAATACATAGTCTATTCTTGGTAAACCAATTAATTTAATTCTATTTTCATCTACATTAAAAGCTTCTTCATAATATTTTTTAGTAGTTTCACTTGGTGCTAAAACATAATCATAGTTTTTATGCATACACATGGTCTTAGCTATTTTACTGTCTGCACCTGCTTGTTTACCTATTGTTTGATATCCGAATTTTTTTATTGCTCCTAATGCATGCCACATTTGTATAATTTTTGTTTGCTTTTTATGTCTTAATACACTTGATACTATACAGTAACTATCTAATATAACGACTTTAGAAGTTGCTATATAATACATTTGTTTTAACATATGTAACATATATTTTATATTATTAATCACACCTTTTTCCATTCTTTTAGCTAATACTATATTTTTGTATTGAGGAGCTATTTCTTCAAGTTCTTCAATCAATAGTTTAAAATCTAAATTAGCATGATTAAATTGTCTACTAATATATACAATTTGTTTCTTGACTTTCAAACACTTTAAAGGCATATATATTATTTTTAAAATGAAAATGCCTATATTAATGATGACTTGCTTCATTTACTATCCCCTTTTACAACAGGTATTTGGTCTATCCCATTTATTGGATTTTGCAATCCCAATTCTTTTTTTATTTTTGTTGTTGAAATTCCTTCTGTCCTATCTAAATATTTAACTTCACAATATGGTCTTAAAATTTCAAATTTGTCACTTCCAACCCAGTCACTTCCCATTACTACTATATCAATAAAATATTTTTTTACATCATCTATTTTTTGTTCCCAATTATTTTCAGGAATTACTAAATCAACATATCTTATTGCTTCTAACATCTTTTTTCTAGTTTCATAATTGTGATATGCTTTTTTATTTTTTATCGCATTAAATTCGTCTGTTGACAATGCTACTACTAAATAATCACCTAATTCTTTGGCTCTTTTTAATAAACGTATATGTCCATAATGCAATAAATCAAATGTACCATATGTTAGTATTCTTTTCATGGCTTGTCTCCTTTTTTTGATAATGTCATTTTTATTATATTATATTTCATTTTAAAATTCAACATTATTCGCCGATTTTTTTAAATTGGAAAATTTTAACAATTTAATAGAGGGGTTGTTTTTTAAACTTTTCCCCTCTTAAAAGTGTATTTTTATCTTTCACAACATTTATGTGTTTCAATAGTATTTACAATATTATTGTTATTAATAATATTAATTCTAGAATGGTAAATAGTACTAAATAAACTATATACTTCATGTCATTTTATGTCATTTTGTTCTATTTTTTTGGTAATACTTTTTAATGCTTTTTGTCTTTCTATTGTTATTATATGCCCACATCCTTGACATTGTAGTTTAAAGTCTACTCCTATTCTTATAATCTTCCACAGTTTACTTCCACATGGGTGTTGCTTTTTTGTTCTAACAATATCTCCTATCTGATATTCCATTTACTTTTCCTTTCAATTTTATTAGTTATTTTCTTCTTTTGCTAATTGAAATCTTTTTTCTATTTTTTGTTTACCTAAAATTTGCATTATTTCATACATATCTGGTGTATTTGTTCTTTTTGTAAGTGCTACTCTTAAAACTGTGCTAACATCTCCAACATGTGCTTTATACTTGTCTGGTTTTGCTTTAAATTCTTTCACTTCTTTTGCATATCCCATTTCTTCTGCTAATTCCTTTATATTATCAAACCATTTTTGTTTATCATCATTTTGATTATAATATTTATTAATATATAAATCTAATATTTTATTTATTTCTTCTTTATTATTAATAACTTGATATTGATACTCACTTTTATCTTTATTAAATAATTCATCATACATATATGATATGTTTTCTTTTATATCTGACCATTTTGATATGTCTTTTCTTGGCTTTTTATTACCTCTTTCTATTCCAAGTACTTTTATTGAATATTCTTTATCATTTTGTAATAATTCTTTTAAATCATTATCATATTTTTGTGCCCAATTTATAGCATTTTCATATACTTCATTAGCTGTCATCCTTGATATTACTATTTTTGATACATCTAATAACTTAGTCATATCAAACAAAGCTCCACTTACACTCATTTTATTTAATTGTAATTCAAATTCATCTATTGTTTTTTCTGGGTTTGCTCTTCTCCAATTCTCAAAAGTTGAATTTGCAATATTTAATAAATATTCTTTTACTGCTTCTTTCGGTATACCTTCTTGTGCATAATAACTAACTGCTGCTTCTGGATCTTTTCTTTTACTTAGTTTTCTTTTATTTCCATTATCATTTTTCATAATTGGTGCAATAT
>CALWGP010000204.1 GCA_944380095.1 uncultured Lachnospiraceae bacterium
CCTGACAATTTGCTCTCGCACGAAGAAAACATCGGCTCAAATTCAGTTTCCTCCAGCTGTTCTGCTCCCATCGAGGGGCAGCCGAACGCAATAGCATCAAACTGATCCATCATGGAAGAATCAAATTCTGAAGCTGTAAACATTACTGCTTCCGCGCCTTTTTCTTTGGCTCCCGACACAACAGCCTGCGCCATTGCTTCTGTGTTTCCCGTACCGCTCCAATAAACCACTGCAATTTTACTCATAAAATTTTCAACCTTTCTTATATTAGTCAAACAGCTACCGTGAGCCGCTCAACAGACTTTCCCTGCATATAACACCGACAATATGTATTTGTGCATTTTTTATATCGCTCAAAAGTTTTTTTCACTTTTTCCTCATCGCCATACACTTTCCAGCATCCTACATATTTGTAACCGCGGGCTTGATTTTGAATAAATCCCAAAACATCTTCCGGAGGATATCCCAAAAACAATCCGATTTCATGAGGAAAATCCGCACAGGAATTCAGTCTTGAAATTAAATTTCGAATCAAACACTTCGGAGAATTAACACAATACCCGCACTCTGTCAGAATCGTACGCGCTACATCATTTTCGAGATCTTTTGAAAGCTTTGACGGTCTGTACAAATAAATTAACGCGCAATTCTTCTGATACCTCAGCGGCAGAACACGAATCCCTTTTCCTCTGAACAAAGCATTCAATCTGCGCATCGTCTTGCGCAGTTCCGATGAATCCTTGAAATGATAAGTAAACATATTACCTGTTTTCATTCCGGCAAGGGTCGGAGCACAATGTCTGATAATCATTTCGTCAGGCAAGGAATCTCCTCCTTTTTACGCATGTTCATTTAAAATACTGCGCAAGGCCGAAGCCGAACTGGTGTGACAGCGCACAATCTTAATATCTTTCCCTTTTGTTTCATTCAAGGTAGAGCGAACCATTTTATGAGAAACAGTTCCTGTAAACAGCACCAATAAATCTGGTGATCCTATTCCTTTCAGGGCTCCGTCCGTTTTTGGGAAAACCTTGGATTTACAATGATACTCATCACAGATTTCCTTATAACGGCGAACCATACATTCATTTCCGCCCACAATGACCACGCTCATACCATTCACCTCTTATTAGGTTAGCTAAAGCTAACTGAAAGATGTTTTTTTCACCGCTCCTGCGGTGTTGTTAATATAGTAGCAAATTAAACCGCCACTTTCTGCTCCAAAAAGGTTGTATATAATCCAAACCGACCAAAACTTTATAAAACAGACATCACTACATAACCTAGTTTTTCTATCTGATTTATGATAGAAGTGTCATCTACCGGAGTTTCATACTCCACCAAAACCTGATTCTTTTTCAGGTTTACCGTTGCAGAAACTCCCGCAATACAGTTAACGGATTCTTCAATTCGGTTTTTACAATGTTCACAGTGCATACCGTTCACATAAAATGTTTTTTTCTCAATCACCGTTTTCAGCTTTTTCTTCTTCGGCTTGTATCCGCCTCCAGAACAGCACCCGCCTTTACCTTTCAATCGCTTGATTGTTGCACGCAGCGCAACCAACACAATGATTACTAACAGCACAACAACAATTATATTTTCCATCATATAACCTCCTTAGATTGAAGCTGTATCCGATATATTTCTTCTTTTGCAGACAGATCTGTATTTTACCGGAGAGAGTCCCTTTGCTGATTTAAAAGCACTTGCAAATTTGCTTGCATTTTCATATCCATGCTTACTCGCAATTTCAATCACACTTTCCTCAGTGTGTTCCAGCATATATGCTGCCGATTCCATTTTATGCGCTTTCAAAAAGGCATAAAACGGAATCCCGTATACCTGTTTGAATGCGTTCTTGATTTTTGTCGAAGAAATCTCAAAATATGAGGAAACTTCATCCAAGGTAATTCTTTCATCCATATTCGCAGTAAGGTATTCACAAACCTCTTTGGCGAGTTTCACTTGATAGGGAGAAACCCCTTGACACAAAAGCTCATCACTTTCTAAATGGAACACACTTAAAAAAAGCATCAGCTCCAAAATTTTAATTTTAAAATAAGGCAGCCTGATATCCTGCGGAACGGTGTATAACTCTGCAAAAATATGTTCAACGGAAGCATTTGACCGGGTGATAAAGCATGGTTGAAAGCCGCTGAATTTTTGTTTTATCCTTTCGGGCTGTACCGAAACATCTTCCAAAAAGCAAGACAAGCATTTCGGAGCTTGATCCACATCAATATGAATCGTAATACCATGATAGTGTTCTAACGGGAAATACATCACATCAGTCAACGGAATTTCCTGTGTAATCAGCAGGTCACCGGGGGAAACATAATAATAATGATCTCCGGCTTTACATTCCATTCTTCCTTCACGGCAATGGATAATCTCTAAAAAATCTTTACTTGCAGTTTGACAAATCCCCAGCGAGGATTCCTTTGCATGAATATTATGATAAAACAGCCGGATTCCCGGAAAAACATCATATCCGGTTGTGTTAGAATAGTGTAAATGATTAAACCTATCCATCTTTTAAAATCCTGATTCCTTTGGAAAGAGACAGGCAAGTTTTTCTTCAGACAAGCTTGCTAAAAAAGAACAAATTGCCGTTTCTTCTATGCTGTCACATAGCTTTGAATGAAATAATCGTTTATTCAATTCCATACTGTACTTTTCATATTCCAAAGCCTTTCCCATTCCATCATCAGTGAGTACAATATGTTTACCACAATCTCTCTTTACATACTGCACCTGTTCAAAAAAATCCATCATACGATGCACACTGGCTTTCGAAAGTTTTAGTTCCTTGGCAATATCTGCTCCGCGTACATTTCCCTGTCTCTCACATAACCTCTTTATCGCAATCAAATATCGTATCTGAGAAGCAGTTAATTCCGCATGCTTTTTCATACACAGCTCTACTCGTATTTAAAAGCAAACGCGGGGGGCGGTTTTATGTCTGCCCCCCGCATCATTTGGCTTTATTG
>CALWGP010000205.1 GCA_944380095.1 uncultured Lachnospiraceae bacterium
GGTCCCTTTACCGTTGCATGAACCAGGGGGCGCACGCCGGCTGGGCATCCTCCGCAACGGCAAGGTGGCGTCCCAGTATGCCTGTGTTCCTTTTGCAGCGTCCTTTCTCCGCTCTTTCTTAAGGGGGTTCCCTAACGTGGCTCTCCCGAATGGCTTATTTGTACAGGACGAGACAGTCTTTCTTTTTACAAAATGGGCCGGGAATAGGCCGCGACCTGGAAACGCTAGGCAGCGCGCCGTTCTTCTGCTATAATGATTTTTATCAAGGCTTGTGCGGGGGCGGCGAACCGCTGCGCCAAAATGAACGCATGGAGCTTGGGGAGATGCATGAAGCAGAAATGGAAACGCGCCCTGGTACGACGCAGGCTTTTTGTGACCATCTTAATCCTGTTGCAGGCGGGTTTTTTGTTTTACCTGATCAGCAGTACCTCCGCCACCTCGGAAGTCCTCCGGGGCTTGTTGACCGTGATCAGCATCGGCACAGTGCTCCATATCATTTCCAAGCAAGGGGACCCCAACGCCAAATTAACATGGGTGTTTTTGATTCTGCTGGTACCCATCGTGGGCGGATTGCTCTACCTTTTATATAGCCTGCAAAGGGGCACCAATTATATGCGCAAGCTTTTGGCCAGGCGTCGGGATGTATTGCGGCCTATTTTCTACCTGCCCAACGCGGAATCCGGCATGGCCTTTTCCGGAAACGTGGGAAAGTACAGCCCTTTGCTCAAATATATGCACGGCACCTGCGGCTACCCTGCTTACGACCATACCCAAAGCGAATACCTGAGCCCCGGCCAGGCGTTTTTCTCCCGGCTCCTGTCGGAGCTGGAAAAAGCCGAGAAATATATCTTCCTGGAATTCTTCATCATCGAAGAAGGCACCATGTGGAATTCCATTTTGGAGATCCTGGAGCGTAAGGCCAAAGAAGGCTTGGACGTGCGGGTCATGTACGACGACGTGGGCTGCTTTTTGACCCTGCCCTCCAACTACCATAAAACCCTGGAAGCCAAAGGCATTCAATGCCGCAAGTTTCATCCCTTCCAGCCCTTCCTGTCCTCAGTGCAAAACCAGCGGGACCACCGCAAGATCCTGGTGATCGACGGCAAAGTGGCGTTTACAGGAGGCGCAAACCTGGCGGATGAATATATCAACGCCTATGAAAAGCACGGCTATTGGCAGGATGCTGCTCTATGCGTTCAAGGGAAGGCTGCCTGGAGCTTTACGCTGATGTTTTTGCAGCTGTGGGATTATTGGGAAGATCTGGACCTCAGCTCGGTGCTAAGCCTATATCCTACGGACCTTCCCCCTCTCTCCCAGGACAGCCAGGGCATTGTCCAGCCCTATGCGGACAGCCCCATGGACCAGGAGCTTACCGGCCATAGCGCCTATCTTCGCATCATCCAGTCCGCCCAGGACTATGTGTATATCGCCACGCCCTACCTTATCATAGACGATATCCTGATGCGGGCCCTAACCCTGGCCGCCAAAAGCGGCGTGGATGTGCGGATCATTACCCCCTACATCCCGGATAAACCCCCCGTCCATCAAACCACCCGTTCCTATTATCCGGAGCTGATCGAAGCCGGGGTGCGCATTTATGAATTTACGCCGGGATTCATGCACGCAAAGGTGTCCGTTTCCGATGACAGCATCGCCTCCGTGGGTAGCGTCAATATGGATTATCGCAGCCTGTATCTGCATTTTGAATGCGGGTGCCTGCTGTATGATTGCCCTTGCATCCAAGACATCAAGGCGGACTATCTGAATATCCTGCAAAAATGCCATCTGGTGCGCCTGGAAGAGTGCAAGGGCGGGTTCTTCTACCGGATCACCCAGCAAGTGCTCCGCTTGTTCGCCCCCCTGCTCTAGGGCGGCCTCGTCGGATCCGTTTTGCAAAGCGCATCCAATAGCCGGCCAAGGGCCAATCCCCTTCCATAAAGCCCTCTGCGCCGCGCCCTTGCCACAGAAAAAAGCCCCCAAAACTTGGGGGCTTTTGCTATGCATTATCCCGTTACTCGTCCATGGGCTTGAAGCCGGAGAACAGATCCGCCAAGGAAGTGGTGGACTGCTGTACGGGAGGCAGATCGTAATCCGCGTCCTCCCGGCGGGGACGGCGCTCCCGGCGCTCGCCGGAGGTGGCGCGCTCAGCCCGCTCGACCCGCTCGGCCCGCTCACTGCGCTCGCTGCGCTCCTGCTGCTGACGGGCGCGGGCTTCGTTGGCCGCGGCCCGCTGCTCAGCCCGCTCCTGGGCGATGCGCTCCCGCTCGGCACGCTCGGCAGCCAGCTGCTCGGCGATCTCGGGATTCTCCTCCAGGATGACTTCCCGCCGGCTCAGGCTGATGCGCTTGGCCTCGGGATTTACATCCAGCACCTTGCAGCGAACCATGTCGCCCACGTTGATCTCGTCTTCTACCTTTTCGATCCGCTTGACGCCCACTTGGGAAATGTGGATCAGGCCGTCGATGGTGGGCTCCAAGGCCACAAAGGCGCCAAAGGGTACGATGCGCACCACCTTGCCCTCTACGATGGAGCCAACGGGATACTTCTGATCCGCCATGGTCCAAGGTTTGGGCTGCAGCTGCTTATAGCCCAGGGATACCCGCTGCTTTTCCACATCCACATCCCGGATGAGGACTTCGATTTCCTGGCCGATGGACAGCACGTCGGAGGGATGCTTGACCCGGCCCCAGGCCACGTCGGTCACATGCACCAGACCGTCGATGCCGCCGATATCCACAAACGCGCCAAAGTCAGTGATCCGGCGAACCACGCCATGCACCTTGGAACCAACCACCAGTTTGCTCCACAGCTCTTTGCGGCGGGCTTCCGCCTCTTCCAGCATAACGGCTTTGTGGGAAGCCACGATACGCTTGCGGGCCTTGTCCACTTCGATAACCTTGAGGCTCAGCGTCTGGCCTACATAGTCGCCGATGTTTTCCACATATTTGGTGGAAAGCTGGGAAGCGGGGATGAAAGCACGGATGCC
>CALWGP010000206.1 GCA_944380095.1 uncultured Lachnospiraceae bacterium
ATTATGAACGGAGGTTTTTCTATGACAATCTATGAAACCATCAAGGCGGCAATCAGCGTAAAGCAAGCCGCCGAACATTACGGGCTGAAAGTCAACCGCAACGGTATGGCTTGCTGCCCGTTCCACAATGACCGGCATCCGAGCTTGAAGCTGAATGAGGACTATTTCTTCTGCTTTGGCTGCGGAGCCAAGGGAGATGTGATCGACCTTGTGGCAAGGCTGTTCAATCTGACGAGCTTGCAAGCGGCGCAAAAGTTGGCTTCGGACTTCGGACTTGACCCGAAACCGCCCACTGCCGCAGCTATGGTCAAGCCGAAACATCCCTATATCCGCCAATTCCGAGAGGACGAAAGGTTGTGCTTCCGGGTGCTGACGGATTATCTGCATCTTCTTGAAGATTGGAAAGTGCGGTATGCTCCGAAAACACCGGACGATGCTCTGGATGACCGTTTTGTGGAAGCCTGCCAGATGCACTGCCATATCGAATATATGGCAGATGTGCTGACCGTAGGCGATCTGGAAGAACGTGTTTCTCTGGTGGACGAGCTGATGAAAAGCGGCAAGATCACTTTTCTGAAAGAGCACACCGCACGAAAGAAAAAGGAGGTGGCGCTCAATGGCGAAGAACCGGAAAACGCCTGATATGAATTTACCTGTCTGGTTTGACGGGCAGAACATCAACGAAGCTCTGTTTTGTGAAGAATTTCTGCAAGAGCGCAGAATTATTTTCGCAATCAGGGCTTTCTTTACGCCCAATGGACGGGTAACAGATGATATTTTCCTGCGGGGCGAGGTCTACGAGAAGCTGAAAAGCTACACTATCAGCAGCGTACCGCAGAAGATCAAAAATATCATGGAATTACTGAAACTGGAAGCAATGGTTGAGGATCTGCCACCGCAGCCTGACCGCATCCATGTTGCGAATGGAACGCTCATGCTGGACGGGAGATTTATCGAGGGGAAAAAGGAAATCGTACAGAGCCGCTTGCCTGTTTCCTACAATCCAAACGCTGATGTACCTGCCCTGTGGCTGAACTTTCTGGACGGTCTGCTATACCCGGAGGATATCCCTACCTTGCAGGAGTTCATCGGTTACTGCCTGATTCCCTCCAACAAGGGTCAGCGCATGATGGTGATTAAGGGCAACGGCGGCGAGGGCAAATCCCAAATCGGTTCGATGCTGTCTGCTATATTCGGCACGAATATGAAAGACGGCAGTATCGGTAAGATTTCTGAAAACCGATTTGCCCGTGCCGATCTGGAACACATCCTGCTGTGCGTGGATGATGATATGCGGATGGAAGCTCTGCGCCAGACCAACTACGTAAAATCCATCGTAACCGCACAGGGCAAGATGGACTTGGAACGCAAGGGCAAACAGAGCTATCAGGGCTGGATGTTCGCCCGGTTGATGGCATTCAGCAACGGCGATCTGCAAGCACTGTATGACCGCAGCGATGGTTTTTACCGCAGACAGCTTGTGCTGACTACCAAGGAAAAGCCTGTGGACAGAGCCGACGATCCCGACCTTGCAGAGAAAATGAAAGCCGAAGCCGAGGGGATTTTCCTCTGGGCATTTGAAGGCTTACAGCGGCTCGCTGCCAACAACTTTAAGTTTACGGAGAGTGACCGCATCCGTGAAAACCGGGAAGCGGTCAAGCGTGACAACAACAATATCTTTGACTTCATGGAGTCGGAGGGATACATCCGTCGCAAAGCGGATGCTTCCATTAGTTCCAAGGACTTCTACGCTATCTATCGCCTGTGGTGCGAGGAAAATTCCCTTGCCCCTCTGAAATCCCGCAGCTTCAGTGATGCCATGGTTGCCAATGCCAAGAAATTCAACTTGGAGCATTGCAACAACGTCACCAACTCTGCCGGACGGCGGGTATGGGGATTTATGGGCGTGGAAGCTGTGGCACGACCTAATATAAACGGGTTTTACGATGTTTCGCCATGTACGTACGTACCGGAGGAATGGCAGGACTGAATCCTGCCTTTCATTTTCTGTATGTATGTACGCAGCGTTTTGCCTGTTTTTCTTTTTATAGGAATAATCGACGGCCAAAACTGACCTGTTTTCGGGCATTGAAAATCAAAGGTAATGGAAACGGCAAAGTTTTTGACCGTAGGACGAAACCATTTCACTAAATCGTGTTTCTCCAAACCATGCACCCAGTTCATGAAACAGTAGGTGTTTTCACTGTTCCAGACCAAACCGCACGGAACAGTGAAGTGGGATATATGCCTATATGGACAGAGTATCGCACCAACGAAATTAAAACGATTTTGGAGAAAGCGGATTTTTCACTGTTCGGTGCATCTGCTCCATTTTGGGGAGTAGCCATTGCACCGAACTACAAATCAAAATTATGGAGGAATTTTCAATATGAATGTACGCAATGAAATCAAGGCACAGATCATCCGTGTCGGAATGACTATGCAGGAAGTGGTTGATCTGCTCTCGGACGAATACGGTTGGAGCGACAGCGTTTCCAACCTGTCCGCAAAATTGCAGCGGGAAAGCATCCGATACAAGGAAGTATTGGAGCTTGCCGCTGTGCTTGGCTACGACATCGTATGGCAGAAAAGACGGGAGAAGTGATGCCCCGGCAACAGCCCCTCGCATCTCCCGTCCCCATAGGTGCACCGCAGTGCTGCCTATGGACAGGCAGTGAAAGATACGGTTTTCGCTGCCGCCGTCTGCAAGAAATGTTCCGCAGAACAGCTTCATGCAGACGGGCTGACCATGGGAAAAGGCGCAGACATTTTCGCCTTGGTCAGCAGAGGTCACCGCAGTGACCGCATTCCCCCTCGGGAGAGCCCTCGGAGAGCCCACGGCACTTTGCA
>CALWGP010000207.1 GCA_944380095.1 uncultured Lachnospiraceae bacterium
CTTCGGCCTGATCCTCACCCAGGCCATGGGCGTTTCGATTCTGATCACCTTCCCGCTGGCTTGCTTGTGCACGGCCGTATTGGGCATGGCCATCGAGCGCTTCGCCTACCGGCCCATCTGGGGCGGCGGCAACACCAGCCGTATGGCTGCCCTGATCTGCGCCATGGGCGTCTCCATCATGCTGCAAAACCTGGCGCAGCTGATCTTCGGCACGGAGACCCACCCCTTTTCCGGCACGGACATCCAGCTGGTCACCTATAATTTCGGCTCCGTCACCGTGACCAACCTGCAATTCATCATGCTGGGCCTCACGGTGGCCCTCATGGTCGCCCTGCTGCTGCTGGTCTACAAGACCAAGTTCGGCGTGGCCATGCGGGCCACCTCCAACAACCTTAACACCGCCCGCCTGCTGGGCATCAACACCAACATGATCATCTCGGTCACCTTTGCCATCGGCTCCATCCTGGCCTGCGCCTCCGGCTTGATGGTGGGCGTATACTTTGACGCCGTGTTCCCCACCATGGGCTATAGCTACGGCATCAAGGCCTTTGCCGCGGCGGTATTGGGCGGCATCGGCAGCCTGCCCGGGGCCATGGTGGGCGGCCTGACCATCGGGCTGATCGAATCCCTGGGCGCGGCCTACATTTCCTCGGGCTACCGCAACGCCTTTGCCTTCGGCATCATGATCATCGTATTGATCTTCCGGCCGGGCGGCATTTTCGGCAAGGCGACCCGGGAGAAAGTATAGGAGGTTCCCCATGATCGATAAAATCCTAAGCAAGCTGCCCCCCCCGCGGTACCCCCCAGTACGTCCGCACAAAGCGGATCACCCTCATCGTAGCCGCCATTCTATTGCTGGGCCTGCCCTGGGTGGTCACCAATAAATACTATATCCACATCCTGATCTCCGTGGGCCTCTACAGCATCCTGGCCCTGAGCCTGAACCTGGTCACCGGCTACGCGGGGCAGCTTTCCTTCTGCCACGTGGCCTTTTACGGGATCGGCGCCTATACCGGGGGCCTGCTGATGCTCCGGCTGGGGGTGTCCTTCTGGCTGGCCATTCTGGCCGGCGCGCTGATGGCCGCCTTCTTCGGCCTGATCCTGGGCCTGCCCACCCTGCGGCTGCGGGGGGACTATCTGGCCATTGTCACCCTGGGCTTCGGGGAGATCGTCCGCCTGGTGCTCATCAATTCCACCGAGCTTACCCGGGGGCCCCTGGGCCTGCCCGGCATCCCCAGCCCCAACCTGTTCGGCTATCAGTTCAGCGGCCGGGTCCCCTATTATTACCTGATCCTGGCCTTCCTGCTGCTGACCCTGTTCTTGATGCGGCGCATCACCAATTCCGGCATCGGCCTGTCCATGCTGGCGGTGAAGCACGACGAGATCGCCGCCGAATCCATCGGCATTGCCCCCATAAAGTATAAGCTGCTGGCCTTCGTGCTTTCCGCCGCCTTTGCCGGCGCTGTAGGCGTATTTTATGCCAGCTATGTTTCCTTCATCAGCCCGGACACCTTCGTTTATACCGACTCGGTCACCATCCTGGCCATGGTGGTGCTGGGCGGCATGGCCAGCCTGCCCGGGGCGGTGCTGGGCGCCCTGGTGCTCTCGGCGGTGCCGGAGATTCTCCGGGCCATCAACGACTACCGCATGGTGCTCTACGGCCTGCTGATGGTGCTGATGATGATCTACCGGCCCCAGGGCTTCTGGGGGATGCAGCGGCGGCTGAAGAACGCCTACAAGTATTCGGTAGGAGGGAAAGACCATGCCTAATATCCTGGAGGTAAAGGATGCCACCATCCGATTTGGCGGCCTGACCGCGGTGGATCACGTATCCCTGCACCATACCGGCCAGGAGATCCTCTCCCTGATCGGCCCCAACGGCGCAGGCAAGACCACCTTCTTCAACCTGCTCACCGGCATGTACATGCTGGACGAGGGCTCTATCACCTTCATGGGCCAGGACATCTCCAAGGCCAAACCCCATGAACGGGTCCGCGCCGGCATTGCCCGCACCTTCCAGAACATCCGCCTCTTCTCCGAGCTGACGGTGCTGGAAAACCTGATGCTGGCCCATCCCGCCTGCAACCAGGAGCGGCTTTTGCCCGCCATCCTCATGGGCAAGGGGCTGCGGGCCTCCCGCAAGCGGGTGGTGGAGGATTGCGAAGCCATTCTGGAGGCGGTGGGCTTGCAGGACCTGGAAGGCCATATGTCCACCAGCCTGCCCTATGGCAAGCAGCGGCTGCTGGAGATCGCCCGGGCTTTGGCCACGGACCCCAAGCTGGTGCTGCTGGATGAGCCTGGCGCGGGCATGAACAACGTGGAAAAGGACGAGCTGACCGCCGTGATCCACCACATGACCCACAAGATGAACAAACATGTGTTGCTGATCGAGCACGACATGCGGTTCATTATGAACATATCCGACCGGATCGTGGTGCTGGATTACGGCAAGAACATCGCGGAAGGCGTACCCGAGGAGATCCAAAATAACCAGGACGTGATCGAAGCGTATCTTGGTAAGACCAAGTTCTTCGAGGAAATGGACGAATTGGAGCATCCCCATGGGCAGGCGCCGGATGGAAGCGGAGGTCGATAGGATGCTAGAAATCAAGGATCTACATGTTCACTATGGGGTGATCCCCGCCCTCAAGGGCAT
>CALWGP010000208.1 GCA_944380095.1 uncultured Lachnospiraceae bacterium
GCCAGGAGGTGCGCGGGCACGGCGTAGGAAGGCATAAAATAAGCCACGCAATGGCAATCCGCATTGCGTGGCAAAAAGGGAATTTTCCATAGGCCCATTCAGTGGGACGTCCGGACTTATTTTATTGAAAGATCGAGGGAAAACCGTGGGGTTATAGACGCTTCTTTTGCGTAGATATATAGGCGTTTTTGCGTAAGAAATTCCGAAACTGGCTATGGCATGGCGCTAAAATGGCAAACGAATAGAAGGGCTTGCGAAGGAAGCCTGCATAAATCCCTGTGAGGATTATGACGCTGACAAGCGCCTTGAAATTTCAATTGTTTGCGAAGGATGCCTGGAGCAGATGGACGGGCTATAGGCATGTATGTGGCTGCTATAGCCGGCCCTTCGAGCTGCAAGCTTATTCAAGGCGTGCCTTTCTGCCGGTTATATTAGTACCCGCGCCCGCGATCGATGACATCGCCGGTTATTGCGTGGATCGTGCAAACGCTATTACACCCCCGCGATTCGGTTGACAGCCCATGGTTCACCGTGTCTACAAAAGAGACGTTCCCGTTCTCGTCTTTATATTCCATCTCTCCATAGAATTCCCAGACCGGGACTGCCTCAATCGCGCCGTTTTTCCCCACAATACAACTCATTCCTAGCTGGATTCTATCCACATGGATAGTAATGGCTTGGGATGGGATTCCATATGGCTCGTAGGTGTATTTGTTCTGCGATGCTTGCATGTGGGCGAGCATGGCCGCACAGGCGGCATCCAGATCGATCACAGATACCTGCTCCTCCGTTACCGTCACCTGACCAGGCTCTTGCCAGTGGAAGGATACGAGACCATCGTTATCAAACTGTAGCTCCATGAGTTCCCAAAATACGGCCGCATCATATGCGCCCTCGGTGGCTCCCCGCTGGATCTGCTCGCTATATACTTGATCCGCATTCCCTATTTTTCGCATGAAGGTAACATACCTTCGTTCGTGACGGCTGGGAAAGACATAGCCTTTTTTTTCAAGGCTTTGATCGACGATCGTATGATTGACCGGCCACACGCCGGTTTTCACAACACAGAAGGAATCACCTAGACCCAGCGCATCCAGAACCCCCTCCGCTTGTACGATTGCTTCTTCTTCCGTGATTTCCAGTGGGGGGATGTCGTCGATCAGATGCCGTTTGAAGCCCAGATCCATAAAGGATAGGATCTGCCGGTGCTCATCGGACAGGGCTTGGAAAGATGCTTTCCTATTTTTTCCCGTATCGACCTTGATGAAGCCATTGTCATAGCTGAATATCCTCTGCAAGGAAGCGGCTTTTTCAGCATCCGGGCGGGAGGGGATCGCCTGCTCCATATTGTCGATGATGCTGCGATAAAAGGCGATATCAGATTCATCCAACATATCCTTCGCAGCCTCTATCTGCATGTTTACCGTGGCGATATATTCCATAAGCTCCTGTTTGGTTTCAACATATTCATAGATGGGGGCATTTCCAAACAGCACATCCGCCACCTGTTCAACCATGGTCATATCAAAAGGAATGCGCTGTATGCTTCCTTTACACAGCGGAACCTCCGGCACCATAACATCGGCATCAATCACCAGCTTGATCCCATCGGGTAAGGCGGCCGTGGTTGTGCATGTTGCCGGCACATCTTTCCACACAAGCGCGTCTGCGCCCGGATCTGCCTGGCTGGTATGGCCGGCCACAGGCCCCGGTCCCTCCGGCGTAGGCTGGCAGCCGAATAGGATGGCTACGCTTAAGCATACAATCATAAATATGATCTGCTTCTTCATCTATTCAATCCCTCCATGGGGGTTATAGCAGATGCTATAACCCCGTTCCGTGCCTTTATCTGTGAATTATAACAACACTACCTTTTATGTAGTACTGTGCTTGCGTGTTGCCAAATTGGCAGGTATAAGATTGACTTGGGGAAAGACCATTAATGGAGGCATATTCTTGATTCCATTCATAGTTTGACCCAAAGGACGCAGAACCTTGTCCGGAGGACAACGCAGTCACCTTGAATTCTTGCGCATAAGCATATCCGGTTAGCGGAGTCGTGGAATCCCGGGTAGCATATACGCAAGCAGTACCATGAAACTCCAACCATCCAGTCGATGACGGCCTATATTTTTCTCTAGAGTTCACATAACTTTTGAAGTTTACCGCAAGCGTGGTCTGGGCAGCCAGCGCTACGCTCGCTAATGCAAAAACCATAATTAGCGCAAGGGCTAAAGCAAATATTCTTTTCATACTTTTCTCCTTTCCCCGAGGGTGTGTTTATCGCTGGAGTCTTATTACGCTTGTTTCCTTATAAACACATATTCGTTCAGTTGTTCTAAACCGCTAAAAGGGTAATCTATTTGCCCAATGGTATCTCCTCCTTGTATTATAGAGTAGTAGTGATTAGAGCCCCTCTCCAAGGGCAGTGCTACACTGTAAAGGATGCTGTGGATTGGTGATCGCCTCCTACCACAAGATGGTTCTCGAAAGGTTCCAACCACAGCCCTTTGCAGTTTTGTTAATCAGTTAAATACCGCCAGACGGTTTATGTGGAACAAGGC